>WFNC01000345.1 GCA_015488785.1 Flavobacteriales bacterium
ATACTGTATTTAATATTGAAGGAGGTTGCTATGCAAAATGTATCGATTTAAGTGCTGAAAAAGAACCTCAAATTTGGAATGCAATTAAATTCGGTTCTATCTTAGAAAACATCAATTTCTACGAAAATACATCAACAGTTGATTTTGCTGATAAATCTAAAACAGAAAATACAAGAGTTAGTTATCCGATTTATTATATCGACAACATACAAGAAGGAAGCATCGGTTCTACACCTAAAAATATCTTCTTTTTAACTGCAGACGCTTTCGGTGTATTGCCTCCGATTTCAAGATTGACAAAAGCTCAAGCTATGTATCATTTTATTTCAGGATACACCGCAAAAGTAGCTGGGACAGAAGCAGGAATAACAGAGCCGGTAACAGCATTCTCTGCTTGTTTTGGTGCTCCATTTCTACCGCTTCACCCTACAGTTTACGCCGAAATGCTGGGGAAAAAGATGACAGAAAATAACGTAAATGTTTGGTTAATCAATACCGGATGGACAGGAGGTCCTTACGGAGTAGGTGAACGAATGAGTTTAAAATACACAAGAGCTAT
Source organism: Flavobacteriales bacterium (assembly GCA_015488785.1). Taxonomy (GTDB): domain Bacteria; phylum Bacteroidota; class Bacteroidia; order Flavobacteriales_D; family Parvicellaceae; genus S010-51. The sequence continues at coordinate 560 of WFNC01000345.1, forward strand.
GATTACCGCAGCTCTTGAAGGTGAATTAAACAATGTTGAATACACTAAACACGAAGTATTCGGTTTGGAGATGCCTACAACTTGTCCTAATGTTCCCGCAGAAGTGCTTAACCCTAAAAACACATGGGAAGACAAAGAAGCATACGATGCTAAAGCTAATCACTTAGCAGAACAATTCATCGCTAACTTTGCTCAATTTGAGGAAGGGGCAAACGAAGAAATAATGAGTGCAGCACCAAAAGTTAAAACTACTGCTTAAACATTAGTTTTGTTTTTAATATGTAGAAAAAGGCACGATGAAATCGTGCCTTTTTTTGTAATACCTCATGTTTTAAATAATCATTTGTACGAATGGATAAATGTTTTTATTCAGAAAAAACTGTAAGCGTACGGTGAAGTACGTCTTGTAAGAAGATAAAAATACCCTGAATTTTGTACCTGAATAAAAAAATAGAGATTTATGTTAGGATTAGGTACAGAACATACTTACTGTTACTATTTGTCAGCGGTTGATATGCGTAAAGGGTTTAATGGGTTATGCGGATTGGTTTATGAGCACATGGAACAAAACAAAAGGAAAAATATTGTTTATGCTTTTATTAATAAAACGAAAGATAAACTAAAACTTCTGCACTGGCAACATGGAGGCTATGTCCTTTATTATAAACGTTTGGAAAAGGGAGTTTTTGAGTTGCCTAAGTATGATATTGATGAAGGTTTAGTTGTTCTGAGTTATACAGAGATGATTATGATTTTGGATGGTATCAGTATTCTAAATCTCAAGAAAAAAGAACGATATTTATCAACAAAATAATTTAATAAAAACCCTTGTTTTTATTGGTAGTTAGGGTAATTATTCGTATCTTTATTGTGTGGAAATCAAAGGGATAGATATACAAAAAGAGAATGAACTTCTAATAGCTGAAAACAAAAAACTTCAGTTACAGTTAGAGGATTTAAAGCAGACTCTCTCAAAATTACAACGCATGATTTTTGGGAGAAAAAGCGAACGTTTCGTTCCTATTGATGAGTCTCAGTTAAAACTTTTTGAAGATGCCCTTGTAAAGAAGGAGGAAGAAAAGGAATCAGAAAAATATACTGTTACCTATAAAAGAGATAAAAAACCAAAGAAAAACGAGAAACCTATTCGTACAGCTATCCCTGCAAGATTTCCTAGAGTTGAAGAAATTGTATATCCTGAAAATTTAGATCCTAACTGGGTAAAGATTGGAGAAGAAGTTACAGAGCTTTTGGAAATAAAACCTTCGACAATTTTTGTTCGAAGAATTGTACGTCCAAAGTATGCTCTACCTAAAGAGGAGGGTGTTGTTATTGCTGATTTACCAAGTTTACCTATCCCAAAAGGGAATGCTTCTGCCAGTGTATTAACCTTTATTATTATTTCCAAGATTGTAGATCATTTACCTTTTTATCGTATTATTCAAATACTTAAGCGTCAGGGGTTAAATGTTAGCAAATCTACAATGAATGGGTGGTTTATTAAAACTTCTGAACTTTTAATGGTTTTATATGAGGTTTATAAAGAAGAGTTTCTAAAGGAGATTGATTATATTCAAACAGATGAGTCCCCAATAAAAGTTCAAGATAAAGATAAGAAAAAAACAACGCATAGAGGGTATATGTGGGTATATAGAGACCCTGAAAAAAGATTAGTTTTATTTGACTACCATAAAGGAAGAGGCAGGAATGTTCCAGAAGAGTTTCTGCAAAATTTTAATGGAACTTTACAGACTGATGGCTATGCCGTTTATCAAAATCTAACTACTAAAGGCGATATTACGCTTTTAGGTTGTATGGCTCATGCTAGGCGATATTTTGAGAAAGCTCTGGACAACGACCCAAGAAGAGCAGAACACGTGCTATTCTTGATTCAAAAACTATATAGGATAGAAAGAAAATTAAAAGAAAGGGAAGTATCCGTCGATGTTATTAAAAGGTTTCGAATGAAATACGCTTTGCCGATTCTTAATGAAATGGAAAAATACTTAAATGAAGAAAAAGTGAATGTACTACCTAAGAGTTCTATAGGTAAAGCAATATTCTACACTCTTAATATTTATGAAAATTTGAAACAGTATGTTTACGATGGTAGGTTTGAAATAGATAATAACAATATTGAAAACGCTATTAGACCATTAGCTATTGGAAGAAAAAACTATCTGTTTGCCGGTAGTCATGACGCTGCTCAAAACCTTGCGATGTTTTATAGCTTTTTTGCCACATGTAAAACGCATGATATTGATCCCTATAAATGGCTACTTGATGTACTTAATCGTATTCCTGAACATAAAGCAAATAAATTATCGGAATTATTACCTCAAAATTGGAAAGAAATTAATAATGTATGACATGTACTTTACCGTACGCTTACATATATTCGATGCTTTCTAAATTTTTAAGTGCCTATTCCACGCTCTTATACTGAAAACTGTTTGTGGAGCAAGACGAACCATTATCGAACCTTTTGTATGAAGACTTTAAGAAGCTTCATGTCCTAAATGAGAAACTAAAAAGAGAATTTCAAAAGAATAACTTTGATTCGTCAAATACCTTTTATATAGGTTCTGATACTTCAAAAA
>WFNC01000346.1 GCA_015488785.1 Flavobacteriales bacterium
GGTTTAAACGTTGGTATCGATGGAATTGTAACTGAATTAAATACCATAGAAAAAACGACCATGAGTCAAGAAAAATATACAGGTTATGACGATCAATTCCAACCTTATTTACTAATAGGATTAATCTTTCTAGTTTTAGAATTTTTAATTTCTGACAAGAGAAACAAGTTAGCCGATAAATTCAATTTATTTATAAAAGATGAGTAAGATAATTTACATATTGACCATTATTCTTTCGACCATTCAAATAATTGGACAGTCTGAAGAAAAAATTGCTTTAAACAAAGGAATTACAGCGTATAAAAACGGAAATTTTAGTGAAGCTTTGACCTATTTTAATAATGCTAACACAACTAATTCTGATTATAAAAAAGCAATATTTGATGCTGCAAATGCTGCTTTATTAATCGATAGTACTCGAATTGCAAAAGATTTATATACTGAATACGCTACTTCTGTAGATAATAAGATAGAAAAAAGTAAAGCTTATTATAACTTAGGTAATACACAATTCAAAGAATATGAGAAGCTAGCAAAAAACCCTGAAAAAGCACAAGAATCAACAAAGGTATTGAAAGAGAGTATCGAATCTTATAAAAAAGCATTAAGAAATAATTATAAAGATACTGATGCTCGTTACAATTTGAGTTTGGCTATGAGTAAGCTTCCGCCTGAAAATGAGCAGAATAAAGACGACCAAAACAAGGACGATAAAAAAGACGAAAACGATAAGAAGGATAACGAAGAAAAGAAAGACGAAGACAGTAAAAAAGATTCTGACGAGAAAAAAGACGGAGACAAGTCTGATGACAAAAAAGACGGAGACAAGAAAGATCAAGAAGGTAAAGATGGGGACAAGTCTGACGACAAAAAGGACGGAGACAAAAAAGAAGAAGAAGGGAAAGACGGAGACAAGTCTGACGAGAAAAAAGAAGACGGAGAGAAAAAAGAAGATTCTGATAAAAAAGAAAAAGGAGATAAAGAAGGCGAAAAAGAAAAAGAGGGTAAAAATGGTGAACAAGGCAAAGAAGGAGAAAAAGGAGAAGAGGAAATGCAAGGTCAAATCTCAAGAATGCAAGCTCAAAAAGATTTAGATGCGATGAATACTGAAGAGCAAAAAACATTGATGAAAATCAATCGTAAAAAAGGAAACCATAAAAAAGAAAATTCTTCATCTAACGATTGGTAATAGGTGTCACTTCGTTTAATTATGAATGAATAATTAAAAAATAAATAAAACGATTTTAATAATAAAATGAAAAATTTAATTCTAATAACATTTACATTTCTAAGCTCATTTATAATAATGGGACAAGACATGTATGTCGATATTGAGACTACAAACCCATCTCCAGGAATCGGGGAAAAATTTAAGATATCTTATATTCTTAAAGTAAAATTAACAAATGGTTCTGCTAGTTTTTCTTCGGGAGGGATCAGAGTCGCTAAACCAAATTTTACAGAAAACTTTACTGTTCTTCAAGAAGGGACAGAAAGGACGAGCTTTGGATTTGGAAATATGGGTGGAGACATGAAAGTTTCTAAGTACTCATTTATTTTAAAAGCCAATAAAAAAGGAGCTTTAAAAATACCACCCCTCACTTTTTTGGTCAATGGAGAAAAAATTGAATCTGGTATATTCACTGTAAACATAGGCAAAGGAAGTAGAAAAATACAAACAGCTGACCCCAACTTATTCGCAAGAATAGAACTCAATAAACGAAACGTTTACAAAGGAGAAGCTATAGCTGTAACTTACAAGGTATATACAAGGTACAACGGTTTTGCGATTGAAGACTATGAAATGCCAATGACAAATGGACTTTGGAAAGAAGAAATTAAGTCAGGAGCTAACGGATGGAAACAAACTGTACAAACCGTAAATGGAATGAGGTACAATGTCATTACTTTAAAAAAAGAAATCATAACCCCTCAAAAATCAGGAGATATAAAAATAGAACCCATAAGCATTGAAGCTCGAGTAGGAAGATCATTTTTTAATCAAGGGCAAGCTAAATCAGTTCGTAGTAATTCACCGACTATAAAAGTAAAACCATTACCTAAACCAACTCCTGCAAACTTTTCTAATCAAGTTGGAAGTAATTACAAAGTTGTGGTTAATTACTCCACAAACAAGTTAAAAACAAACGACCCTTTAGACATTAAAATTGAAATTAGTGGTAGAGGAAATATTAATCAATTAGCTAATCCTAGTTTAGATTTGCCTCAAGATTTTGAAGCGTTTGACCCCGAAGTAAAAGACCGAACAAAGGTAGGAACATCAGGTATTTCTGGAAAAAAGACCTTCAATTACTTAGTCATCCCAAGGCACAGAGGGACTTTTGAATTACCTCCTTTTGAATTTACTTATTTTGATGTAAAAGCAAAAAAATACAAAACCATAACAAAAGAAGGTACTAAAATATTTGTAGAACAAGGAGAAAATCAAGGGAACGTAACTTCTGGAGGAACGACTACAGCTGTAAATAAAAATAATGTTGAAATACTAAACACGGGAATTAGACACATAAAAGAAAAAACAACGCTCTACACTAAAAAAGATGCATTGTATGGAAAAACAATTTATTGGATTGGAATTTTCGCTCCTGTTTTGCTTGTTCTAGGTTATTATTTATTTCTAGTTTTTATAAAAAATAATAAAACAGACGAACATCATTACAGAAAAAAGAACGCAAATAAACTGGCTAATTCGAGGTTAAAAACAGCAACTCAATTCTTAGAAAAAAACAAGACTACTGAATTTTACGAAGAACTGTATAAAGCTATTTTTAATTACATTTCGCATAAATTCAATATTCCTATTTCAAAACTAACCAAAGAAAGTATTCAATCAGAATTGGAAAATCACTCGATCACAAGCGAAGTTTCAAAAAGCTTGATTGATGTAATAACAGAATGTGAAATGGCTCGTTTTGCCCCTACTACACAAACAGGAGCTCAGCAAACATTAGAAAAAACAACAGACATTATAAATAAAATAGAACGAAATGTTAAAAAATAGATTTTTATTCCTAGCCCTACTTTTCGTATGTAGTTTAAACGTATTCGCTTTAGATTCGGAAAAACTATTTGAAGAAGGAAATCAATTTTACAATAATCAAAAGTATGTTGAAGCAGATTCTGTTTACTCAACAATAGACACTGCTGGATTTTACTCTTCTGAATTGTACTTTAACTTAGGAAATACCAATTACAAGTTAGGAAACATAGCTAAAACAATTTACAACTATGAAAGAGCATTAAAACTAGCACCTGGAAATGAAGATGTTATTCACAATTTAAAAATAGCCAACGAATTATTGTCCGATAAGAATACGATAAATGCTTCGAAAAGAATTGACGATTTAATTTATACTTCAATAAAATCGACGACCAATTTTTGGGCTATATTTTCTATTTCATTATTCATTTTAGGAAGTCTATTTATACTTGTCTTCTTTATCGTGAAAACAACGAAGCAAAAGAAACTTTCTTTTTACTTAGGAATGGCTTTTTATATTTTCGGAATCATTACAATCTACTTAGCCTCTTTACAATACAATAAACAAACGAGTATCGAATACGGAATCATTTACAAACCTTTTGTAGAATTAAAAACAGAACCATCTACCAATTCCAATGTTGCTTTTGTTTTGCACGAAGGAACGAAGGTTAAAGTGCTAAATCAAAATAGCGATTGGTACGAAATATCGTTTAACAATGGACAAATCGCTTGGATTGAAAAAACGAAACTAGAAGTTTTTTAAACCTAAAATACCACAGACTAAACAATCAATGATTTAACTTTTATCTTTACGTTTAAATACATTGAAATTAATTCCAACTCCAGCAGACAATCGAACTTCGCTTAATGGTAAATTTGTTGCGCTACTCAATTGAATACCATAAACATAAGTAGCTGATGCAAAAGCATGAAAAATTGACCCCATATAATAACGGACACCTATAGTTCCAGTAGTTAAGGGAGAAATAACAGCGATAGTCTCATCTTCTAATTGCGTATTTAAAAACTTCGTTTTCGAATAAGAAATTCCTGGTTGAAAACCAATGTAAGTATCTAAATGATTGCTTATAAAATGGTAATTCACGCCAAAGAGTACATCGTGATTGACCAAAACATCATTATATTTTTCCTCCTTTAACAAAGAGTAATCTACTGTACCCGCGATGGAAACATTTTTCTCGATAAAAACTTCGCCTCTAAAAGTCAAATACCAAGTAGAACTTATTTTCTCTGTTGTCGGTAATCCTTGTTCTATTGAAGTCATTCCCACAATAAATCCCTTTTCGGGAACATCATTACTTTGAGCCGACAAACGCAAACTTACAGTAACAAAAAGCACAAAAACGAGTATATCTAATAATTTATTCATCTTTCTTAGTTTTTAGGTTTCCAAAGGTTTACAATTTTATAATTTATACCTAAAGTTAGTAATAAATGACCATAAGCATCCACATGATTATGCTTTTCTATTTCGTGCGTATGGCTGTGTTCGTCATAAACTAATTCTACATCTTTCCCCAAGTGAATCATGTATTGAGTGACAAAAGTAACGTCAAGTCTTTTCGTTAAATATAAGTGAGTTCCCAGTCCAAACTGAACTGCTGAACCAAACTTCTTTCCATTTATATTTCGCTCATCTTTTAGAATCAAATTTGACCAATCGAAACAATGTCCCGCTATTAAATAGGGTTTTACAATCTGCCTTTGACTTCCTTCTTTTTTCAACCACGGATAATACATTAAAGACCAACCAATGTGTAAGTCTTTTCGGAAGGCACTTTCGCCCAAATCTTGTTGAAGATGATCCAAAAACCATTCAGTATTTAATCGTTCGGTCAGTTGAACTCTAAATTGCCCCCCTGCTCCATAACCGATTTTTGCATTTTTGTCGTGATCAAATACACTAATTGTATTTCGCATTCCAATAGAAAACATTCCGATATCTGATTGTGAAAACAGATGAAAGCTTAAAAATAGTAGACTTAAAAATAGGCTTGATTTTTTCATACTAAATTTGATTAAGAATTAAACTGAATAATATACAATTAAACGTATTTTTGATAAAATTATTACTGCATTGAGAATAAAAAATCTAAAACCATGAAATTCAACACGGTGTTACACGAACTTAGAAGCGCAAAAAACGTAGGCATGATAGCTCGTTCTCATTTGTCATTTGGTGGCGATTTTTTAATCTTAATCGGAGATGAAAACAAGTGGAATTTTAAAGGTGGCCCGAGTACTTACACCAGAAAAATAAACGAAGTAGAAAAGTTACTTTTTTTCAAAAACTTTGATGATTTCATTGCTTGGAATAAAAACGAATATACAAATATCGCTGTAGAAATAGCTGATAACGCTATATTAAGTTCAGAATATAACTACCCCGAAAACTGTAATATAATTCTTGGTAACGAAGGTACGGGCTTAGAAAAATCAATTATCGAAAAATGTGATCAAACCATTACCATTCCTCAATTTGGAAATATAGGAAGTTTAAATGTGGCCGTTTCGGCTTCTATCGTCCTTTATGAATTGAATAAAAATCGTCCTATTTCTAAGATTAAAGGAGCTAAATTTAGTTAAGACCTTCCAACTGTTTAAGTTCTTCACTAAAATCTAAATAAGGATTTTCTAAACCGACTTGAGTAATAAGCAACTTTGTTTTTGCTATAAAACTCTGATGGCTATCGGCTTCAAAATTAAACGGGCGATGACTAGCAGCTAATCTTATTTTACTTATTTTTTTGTTCAACAAAATAGTTTTTTCGCTATAATAAGTCGCTCTAAATTTCTCATAAATATAAGCCACCGCAACCTCATTTGGATGCAACATATCATCTTTATAAAAACGATAATCTCTCAATTCGTCTAATACAATTTCGTAAGCAGGGAAATAATTTACAAAATCAAACTCTTCAACCAATTCTTTAACGGCTAATTGTAAAGTTGCCTTACTCTGATTGTTCTCCACTACTCCATCCTTCCAATGCCTTACTGGACTGATGGTAAAAATAATATTCAATTTAGGATTTGATTTTATCAAACTTTTA
>WFNC01000347.1 GCA_015488785.1 Flavobacteriales bacterium
GCATTGGAAGTTGGAATAAGTTCTGTAAAACGAAATTATGGTGTTACAGCAAAAGGATTAACCAATAATAGAGAAGACAATACATCGTTTAGTTTTGTAGGTTATCAAATTCCAATTCAAGGACTTGTTTACATTCAACTTTCAGAACAAATATTTATGAATACTACAGCTGGAATAGGTGTAGATATGTATCCGTCCAGTATTTTTACAAAAGGGAAAAATTATTTTTTAAATAACTTAACAACTCGACAACGTTGGCCTAACTTTTCGCTATTAGCTAATCTTGGATTTGAGTACCGTACTTTAGAAAAAGGAACCTTTTACATTGGAGGATCATTCAATCGTCCTTTTTCTCCTATCGCTTTGTCATCTTTTTCCTATATTTATGAAGGAAATAAAACAACCCATTTGAATTCTTTTTTGAATGGCAATTACATCACCTTAGATTTAAGGTTTTTCTTTCCTGAGAAATCTGAAAACTAATATTTTATGAAAAAAATAATTACATTATTAATCTTATCTTTTCTCTTCATGAGTTTTTCTGTTTCAGCCCAACGGTTGACAGAAAGTGGTTCTACGTTTGGAAAAATTGAATCGAACGGCGACATTAGAATTAGAGGTTCTATTGTAGGTAAGTTTGAAGCTAACGGAAGCATTCGAGTACATGGAAGTATTGCAGGAAAAATAGAAAGTGATGGAAGTATTCGCAAAAGAGGATCTATTGTCGGAAAAGTTGAAAGTAATGGAGCTGTAAGAATCTCAGGAAGTATCGTTGGTAAAGTTGAATCAGATGGAAGTATTCGAAAAAGTGGTTCTATTATCGGATCTGCTAGAGGAGTTGATCCAAGGCAAGCAGCCGTAATGTTCTTCTTTGATTTCTTTCCAAGATAAGGTGTTAATTTCTCTTTCCTCATTTGGAAAGTCAATCTTCTTTTCGCCAAGCAGGGCTGTTTCATTCTAAATTAAGTTATAAAAACTGGTTCTTCCGAGTTTAGTATGGGTAGCATATTATGGAAGTTCCTCAAAGTTAATTACTATAATTATTGTTTTTTGTAAATTGTACAATGTTATTTTTGGTTCTTAAATTCATTAAACACAAAAAACTTTTCACTGGTAAGAAATATTACAATAAACAGTTATAGAAAAAATGGATATAGTATAAAAAATAGCACTATCTTAGAAGTTAAAACCAAATTCAATTTCCCCTTTGGCGGATAGCTTGTCCCGTTTTTTTTTACGGGAGGGATAAAGGGGGATTGAAAACTCAATCTTAGAAAAAAACGAATGAATAAACGATTGTTAAACATACTATTCCTTTTGATTACTCAGCTTTTTCACGCTCAAGATAACGAGCATCAAATCGATAGTGTTTATTTTTATAAACATTACATTCAAAAAGAAATGAAGTATATTTCTTCAACAACGCTAAAAGTTTCGATTCAAAATATGAATACAAATTATCAAACGAGTAGCTTAGGAATTAAAACTAGCGGAGCTCAGGGTGTTAATCGTTTTTTATGTTTTTATGGAGCACTCTCTTTTTCTCAAGTAATACCACAAATAATAACAGTTAATGATTCATTAAAAGTCAAACTGACTGGAGCTAACTTTAGTACTTTAGCTGGTGGAGACTTGTTTAATAAAAAGGAGAATATAGACTTAGCATTGTTGATAGGATTTGAAGTAGGAAGACTCAGAATGTATGGTAATTCATTATTAAGAAAAAAGAATGGTTACTTTGCTCCAAAAATAGAGACGCTGTTTAAAGTTCAAATTAAACGCTTTGTTTTAGGAGCTTGTCTAGCTTATAAATACGATATTTCTAATCCAAATTGGAAGAACACTTGGTTTTCTAAGCAAAAAAGTTATCATTTAGATAAAGTTAGGCAAAATGGAATTTCGATGTCAATAATCGCAGGTATGACACTTTTCAGTAATAATGAAGCCTATTAACCTCCAATAAATTATGGTTTTATACTTACCTATCTCTTTTCTCATGTAACTAAAATTCGACTTTTAAACCTTCAATTTTAAATAACTCTTTAAAAAAATATTATCTTTAACTGAATAAATTAAAAGTTATCGGTTTTAAAACGTGAATTAAAATATTTTAGCTGAGACTTCAATTCAAATTAGATGAGTAAATTAATCAATACACTAATCATAAGTTTAATGTTTTATAGCTGTAGTTCTCCTAAACTTGTTAATAAGAAAGATGTACTTGATGATGTTCAAATTCAACCATTAAAAGCTCTTGAATTAGCTACTCCATATATTGAAGAACACGCAACTGTAAATTGGAACGAAAGTGAATTAAAAACCTATATCGTAAAAAAAGGGAATTGGTATTACATAATGAGAACAAACTACCCAGCTAAAACTATAAATTATTATTTAAAACCTGCTGTAATGGTAAGTTCTAAAAGTGGAAAAATTAAGTTTTCTACCAAGTAATTAAATATTGAAACATTTTCTATCCTAGAAAATACATATCTTACCTGTATTAATACAAAAAGAGAGGTAAATTTGAATACAAACAAGAATAAATGGCAAACGAAGAAATACAATTAGAAGGAGGTACTTACGAAATCATACAAGGACGTTTATCTAAAAACGGTAAAGAATTACAAGAAAGCTTAGTGCTTTTAAATGCGGAACGAAAAGAAGTATTTGGAGCAATAGAAACAGCTTTGCTTACAACCGAACGTATTACCACCGAAAACAATTGTTTGCCTCGTGATATTGTTCCCATTGGAGAAGAGTTTATTTTTGGGTACAATGTTCATATTGGGCTTCGTGCTGACTTGAATATAAAAGATGTTTTTAGTCTTTACAAATACGAAAATCATAACTTTTTGCCAATTGGTTATGATTTGATTAATGATGAGGCTTTTACAAGCGATTTTCACGATTTATATAAATATTATAAAGATTCTAAATTCTTAAAATTTGAGAAACAAGGACCTTATTTGTTTTTTGTTTTTCAAATCGGAAAAGAAATTACCGATACCAAGGTGTTTAAATGGGGATTGAAAGATAATCAGTTGACTTACATCGACAACCGTTCGGAACATGAAATAAAACAACCAGCACAACACGAATTTACTTGGGTAAAAACAACAAGAGATCAGCATAGAGGAGGTGAACATCCTCATATTTCGATTGATGATATTGTATTTGTAGAAACAGTTGGAGGGGATTTGACAATAAAGATTGAAGATAATACAAAATCAGGAAAAGGGATTTATGCTGAGCCTGTGGATCACAAAGATCAAACCTTGGATGATGCTACAATTTACTATGCAATAATCGGTAATTTAGTGGTATTAAAAATCTTACCTTATCAAGAAAAAGAATATCGCTACATTGTTTATAACAATAAAATAAAAACAGCTACTCGTATAGATGCATTAGAAAAATCTGGAGTTCTTTTACCAGACGATCACGGTTTAATTTTTTCGAAAGGTTATTATTTGCAAACAGGAGAATACAAATTGTTCGATAATCAGTTGGAAGATA
>WFNC01000348.1 GCA_015488785.1 Flavobacteriales bacterium
AGCGTCAGATGTGTATAAGAGACAGATTTTAATTAGTTGCTTTTTTTTTATCCTTACTTTTATGGTTTTCAACAATTAGAGCTTAAAATGTTGAAAACCATAAAATTTTATTTATAAGAAGTGTAAATAAGGATTAATACTTTAATTAAATAAACAACAATATTTAGTTGAGTATAGTTTTGTCATACTTTTTTATAGTTTTACTACTCTTTGTTGTATATTTGAGTAAACCCCAAGAGTTATGAAAAATTTAACATACATATTAATCGTCTTATTATTTTCAACTTCATGCAAAAAGACTAAAATCACTAAAAAAATGAATGGAAGTTCATGGGAAGTGCAACAAATAAAGCAAGATGGTGAAGATGTAACAGAATACATAAAATCACATAAAACGGTATATTTGAAATTGAGTTATGCCAAAAAAGGAAAAGAAATTACTTTTGAAAATCCAACGCAGACTTTTGCTATAGAAAAAGAAGTTGGGACATGGGAATTAGAAAAAATAGTTCCAACTGTTGGAAAAAGATATTTTATGATAAGAAATTTAGTTCCATATAATTTTGAAAGAAGAAAAGTCTTTAATTTAACCGAATATGGTAATAATGTTCAGCTAACAGACGATAATACTCTCACACAAACAATTACTTATACAGAGTCTAATAGAGAAAGTAATTATACTATAACTTACAAGAAAATCAATTAAAAGGACTATTATTTTTGATTCCCCAGCGATCCTCTATTAAAAAACTATTTTTTAATAGAGGATTTTTTATATTCAGTGCTAATACTAAAGATTGAAATAGCCGTAGTTTTTTGAGTATTTTAGAATAAAAACATTATGTTCTTGCATATATATTCAATCAATGTATCTTTGTTATTCTAAAAAAAGATACAAGTGGAGAGAATAAAAATTAAATATGCATTAGAACAAGAAGCAGGTTCTAAAATAATAGTGAAAGGATGGGTAAGAGCTTTTAGAAGCAATCGTTTTATCGCTTTGAATGACGGATCTACAATCAATAATATTCAAATTGTAATAGATACAGAAAAACTTGATGAAACAATTGTTAATCAAATTTCAACTGGAGCTGCAATTGCTGTAACAGGTGATTTGGTAGAGTCTCAAGGTAAAGGTCAAAAAGTTGAAGTTGTAGCCAATGAAATAGAAATACTTGGAACTGCGAACCCTGATGAAGTACAAAAAACGATTTTACAACCAAAAAAACATAGTTTAGAGTTGCTTAGAGAACAAGCGCACCTGCGTTTTAGAACCAATTTGTTTGGAGCCATTTTTAGAATCAGACATGCAATGTCTTTTGCAATTCATCAGTATTTTAATAATAATGATTTTTTCTATTTGCACACGCCAATTATAACAGGTTCTGATGCCGAAGGTGCTGGCGAAATGTTTCGAGTTACAAATTTACCATTGACAGACATTCCTAAAACAGAAGAAGGTGAAATAGATGTAGCTCAAGACTTTTTTGGAAAAGAAACAAACTTGACTGTATCTGGGCAATTAGAAGCAGAGCTTGGAGCCATGGCTTTGGGACAGGTTTATACGTTTGGACCTACTTTTAGAGCTGAAAATTCAAATACTTCTCGTCATTTAGCAGAGTTTTGGATGGTCGAACCAGAAATTGCATTTGCAGATTTGAATGATGACATGAACTTGAGTGAAGACTTCATGAAATACGTGATACAATATGCATTAGATAATTGCAAAGATGATTTAGCATTCTTACAACAGAGAGAACAAAACGAGGATAAACAAAAACCACAAGCAGAGCGAAACGAATTAAGTCTTATAGAACGGTTAGAGTTTGTAATTTCTAATGACTTTGAAAGAATTACATATACTGAAGCCATAAATATATTGCAACGTTCTAAACCTTACAAAAAGAAGAAATTTAAGTTTCCTGTAGATTGGGGAGTAGATTTAGCTAGTGAGCATGAACGATTCTTGGTCGAAAAACATTTTAAAAAGCCAGTGATTATTTACGATTATCCAAAAGAGATAAAAGCTTTTTATATGCGTAATAATGATGATGGTAAAACCGTTGCTGCAATGGATGTTTTATTCCCTGGAATTGGTGAGATTATAGGAGGTTCTCAACGTGAAGAGCGTTTAGCTATTTTAAAAGAAAAAATTAAAGATTTTAATATAGAAGAAGAGCATATTTGGTGGTATTTGGATAC
>WFNC01000349.1 GCA_015488785.1 Flavobacteriales bacterium
ATGTACATAATCGAAAATAGAATCTACGCTCGATAGTTCTACATTGGTAATCACATTGTACATCTCCCATTTTTTTTGATTGTAATGTAGTACTCCTTTCATGTTGTAAGTACTATTCCAAGGAGTTCCAATCGCTCCTCCTACCGAAACCCAAAGTTGATCGCCCAATGTTGCTAAGTGAAAAACGTCGTTAGTAAATGGACCGTCTATTAAGTGTAGTTCATGGTGGTAATTGTCCGAAACTCTAGTCATTCCTTGATTTCTGTCGGCAACCCAATAGTCTTTTCCATCCCAAATGCATTGAAAAGGTTCTATACTTCCTACATTGTTGTAATTCCATAAAAGGTTAGTTTCTTGTAAGTTCTGATCTATTTCTATCACGCCACGGTGTGCAGAGATTAAAAGGTGGTCGTCTTTTTTGTCAAAACTATAGTAGTCGTTTTGTAACATGTTGCTAACTTTACTTGCTACTCCAGACTCAAATTGATATAAAGTATCGGTTTGGAAACCTGGGTACTTAGCACTAAATAATAGTCGATTTCCGAATGAGGTAACAAGGTTATATTCTAAAAGAGGAATAGCCGTTTCAATGCTCCAAACACTTGGGTTTGATAAAAAAGGACTATTTAAATTGGCGCTATAAATTCCAGCGTCTGTTGCTGCGTATAAGGTAGATGAATTAGAGGTGATGTCATTTATTTTGACTTGAGTCCCTCCGTTTCCTATGATGTAAGTGTCTTTTACTTCTTGTTTTGCAATGTCTAGAACTACAATTCCAAATCCGCAAGCTAAATAAGCCAGTTCGTTTTTGATGTAGATATTGTAAATTCTTTTGTCTCCGATAATACTACTGTTTACAATACCTGATATGTTAACGACCGCATTGTCTTTTATTAAATCAATGTTTCCCGTTTCGTACCCAACAACCAAAGTTTGTTCTTGCTTGTTTACTGCCATAACACTAATCGCTAAATCGGATAAAGCGTTAATTTTATTCAAGCGTTCAATACTGTTGTCGTCTGCATCGTAATAATAAATAGAATAGGGAGTCGCAGCATAATATAAATTATTAATGTTAGCAACGTTTATCACTTTATGGTAAGGTAAGTATTCTTTCCAAGAGCCAATTTCGAATCCTTGTGATAGGAAGGAGAAATAGAAGCTAAAACTAAATATTAAGAATAAAAATTTCATTGTATTATTTTTGATGCGTTTGTTCTTTTTTATGAAACTAAATTATGGCTATTTTATTGTTTGAGTTTAATTATCTCCATTCAACAATTTCGCCTCTTTTTGGGTCTAACATTTCTGTTGGAACGGAATTTCGAATAGATTCGACTAAAATGTTTAGTATTCGCTTTTTTACTTGATTTCTAGAATATACAATTCCGACTTCTCTTACTGGGTTTTCATTTTTGAAATTTCGGACATCAATATTTTTAGGAATTGTTTTTTCAATCGCTAGTTCTGGAAGTAAAGTATATCCTCCTTCGGTTTCTATAATTCTCTTTATGGTTTCCAAGGAACCACTTTCAAAATGGAATCGAGCGTCTTTTTCTGTTTGATTTTGAATGGAGCACAAATTGATTACTTGAGATCTAAAACAATGTCCTTTTCCCAAAAGCCATAATCCATTTTCTGTTAAATCTTTTGTTTTAATATTGTCCTTCAAAGCTAAATCATGATTCTTATTTGTGTAGAGTAACATTTTTTCATAAAAGATACTTTTTTCTATAATACCAGGTTCGTTTAGCGGAGTGACAAGTAATCCTACGTCAATGGTGTCATTTTTTAGGCGCGTAATTATTTCTTCAGACAGTAGTTCTATTATTGTAACATTCAAAAGTGGATAATTTGACGTTAGATTTCCTATGAAAAGAGGCAAAAGATAAGGTGCTAAAGACGGAATAATACCGATTGTTAATTCTCCTTCAAATTTATTTTCGCTTTCTTTTATAATTTCTAGTATTTTTTCATTTTCTGAAATAACAATACGAGCTTGCTCAATGATTTTTTTTCCAATCTCGGTTGGAATAATTGGCTGTTTTGATCGGTCAAATATAATGACCCCCAGTTGCTCTTCTAGTTTTTTTATTTGCATGCTCAAAGTTGGCTGCGTAACAAAACATTTTTCTGCTGCCGTCACAAAATGACGATAAGTATCGATTGCGACAATGTATTCTAATTGTAATAATGTGATCATAATATAAATAAAACAAATATAAGTATAAAAAATATCAATTTGATTTATAAAAGTAAGTTCTTCATCTTTGCTTTAAATAGTAAAACAGAAGGTTATGAAAAATAGAATGAAATTAGAACACGCAAATATAACGGTCAACAATTTAGAGGATGAAATAAAGTTCTTTAAGACTGCATTTCCTCATTTTCAAATAAGAGGAGGAGGAGAAGATATCCGAAAATGGGTTCATTTAGGAGATGATTATACTTATATTGCTATAAATGAATCGCTAAATTTAAGTACTACCGTTAATGAAACAAATTATAATCGAATTGGAATTAATCACCTAGGTTTTGTTGTTGATGATGTTGAAGAAATTGCTACAAATTTGTTGAATGCAGGCTATAAAAGAGATTATCCAAAGCAGGTAGAAAAGTATAGAATTCGAGACTATTTTGCAGACAAGGACGG
>WFNC01000350.1 GCA_015488785.1 Flavobacteriales bacterium
AACTTGAAAAATCGAAAGAAGTTAGAGAACGTTTTATTCAAAAATTTTCTTTACCTATAAAAGAAGCTTTGGATAAGCATAAAATAAAATACTCGATAAAGGGTAGGCCTAAATCAATTCACTCGATTTGGAATAAAATACACAACAAGAACGTAACTTTTGAAGAGATATATGATGTCTTTGCTATTCGAATTATCATAGACACTGAAAAAGAATTGGAGAAAACAGAATGTTGGAAGACCTACTCCTTGGTAACTGACTTTTATCGTCCTAACCCAGACCGACTGAGAGATTGGGTCTCTCATCCAAAACAGAATGGTTACGAATCTTTGCACACCACTGTTATGAGTCCAACAGGTACGTGGGTAGAGGTACAAATACGAACAGTTAGAATGGATGAGATTGCTGAAAAAGGTCTTGCAGCACATTGGAAATACAAAGAAGCTAATGAAGAGAAAAGTGGTTTTGACCAATGGATTAGCCAAATTAGAGAACTTATTGAAAATAAAGATAGTGACGCTTTAGATTTTATTGATGATTTTAAATTGAACCTATTTTCTGACGAGATATTTATTTTCACCCCAAATGGAGACTTAAGAACGCTACCTTCTAATGCAACTGCTCTTGATTTTGCATTTGAAGTACATTCGGAAGTTGGAGCTAGGTGCATTGGAGCTAAGGTGAACCAAAAACTAGTTCCACTTAGCTATCAGTTAAAAAGTGGTGACCAAGTAGAAATACTTACCTCTAAAAAACAAAAACCTAAGAAAGATTGGTTAAACTATGTTGTCACATCAAAGGCTAAATCAAAAATAAAATCTTCGCTAAAAGAAGTCGAGAAACTAGTTGCTCACGATGGGAAAGAAGTTTTACAACGAAAATTAAACAGTTTAAAAGTAGATTTTAATGAACCTAATTTAAAAGAGTTATTAAAATTGTATGGATTTTCTGAACATTCAGATTTATATGTTCAGATAGCAAAAGGTAAAATTGATTTAAGTAAGATTAAAGATATTGTACAAAAAGGAGGTAAACTTAAACATGGATCTGTTACCTTAACGATAAAAGAAACTTTTGAAACTCTTTATAAAAAAGTAGCAGGAAAAAAAGAGGAACTAATCATAGGAAATAGTGACGATCAATTAGATTATAAACTAGCGCCTTGCTGTCATCCGATACCAGGGGATGATGTTTTTGGTTTTATAACAATTAGTGATGGAATAAAAATACATCGTTCAAATTGTCCTAACGCAAAACAACTAAGAGCAAATTATGCTTATCGAATTATTAATGCAGCATGGAAAGGAAAAGAAAAGGAAGAAGCTTTTTTAACAGGCGTGAAATTTTCTGGAATGGACAATATCGGTTTAGTAAACCAGATTACAAGTTTTATTTCTAGAGAAAAAAATGTAAATATGAAGTCCATTAGTTTTGAATCAGAAGGAGGAACATTTGAGGGAAAAATCATGCTTTACGTTGATGACAAACAACATTTATACAACATC
This sequence comes from Flavobacteriales bacterium, assembly GCA_015488785.1. Lineage (GTDB taxonomy): Bacteria > Bacteroidota > Bacteroidia > Flavobacteriales_D > Parvicellaceae > S010-51. The sequence goes on from WFNC01000350.1 coordinate 1,506, forward strand.
ATATCTCATTTGAAAAAATTTGATGGAATTGAAAATGCTGTTAGAATAGAGGTTTAATTATTAAATGCAACTTTATTTAATAATTAAACGTCTTTAATTAAACTACCATGATATGAAAATTGGAATTTTATTTATATTCACACTTGTTTCAAGTATTTTCTTGCACAATTCGGTTTATTAAACAAACTAAAAACACTACCAAATGAAATTATTACTAACCTTAATTGTGCTTACGTTGTTCACCGTTTACAAAACTATTGCACAGTGTAACCAACAGGTACCACTACAAGTTATTAATCCTTCTTTTGAGGGCACTCCTCAACCGCATGTAACTCCCGCTCCCTGGAGTACTTGCGGAGTAACTCCAGATACACAACCAGGACAATGGGGAGTTAATTTAGCTCCTTCGAACGGGAGTTCTTATGTCGGATTTGTACAAGGAGGTGCGAATTGGCTAGAAGGTGCATCGCAACAATTAAGCGGAAATATGATAGCTAATGTAACCTATACCTTTACGATAGACTTAGCTACTACAAGTTCTTCCGGAGGGGGGATTAACCCAGGTAGTATATGCGGCA
>WFNC01000351.1 GCA_015488785.1 Flavobacteriales bacterium
GCTGTAGGAGATGGGACGTAACCTCTAAAAGATTTATAAAAGAAATCAAAAGGGTTTTCTGATGACTCTTTAGCGTCATGAGCCACTAAATGTTCTATTTTTTTACCCAAATAGATTTCAATATTCTCCAATAATTGATAGGTTTCATCTAGCTCTTTACCTGTATCTGTATAATAATAGGTAAAGTCAATTTGTGGGTACTTCTCGTGCAGAAAGATTGCCAATGCAGCACTATCTTTCCCTCCAGAAATACCTAATACATGTTTTACCTTAGTCATTATCTAATTCTCGTTTTAACAATTATGCTGCTATTTTCATTTGTCTGTCAGTTCCCAATTCTCTATCAATCTTATCTATGTTCTTTTTAACCTTTTCAATTTTCCCTTTAGGTATTCTAACCAAATGAGGAATTAAATCTGTTTTTTTAGTCGTAAAATCTAACTTAAACACCTCTTCTTTGTCACTGTCAAAGTTAATCTTTTCTAGTTCTGATAAGTTATCAAGTTCACTAACAATATGTTTAAGGTTGTCTTTTAATGAGTTTTCATCTTTATCCTCAATAGAAGTAAGCGGTTTACTAATTAAAGCTTGTGCAATTGAAGCTAACCAGCTATCTCTATCATTTAACGGTGAATTAACACGTTGGATAAATGTTTTTTGCTTTGCTAGTAATTGATGCTCTTTTAAAGCCGTGAATCTCTTTGAAAGTTCTTTTTTGTATGTTTCAAATTCACAATTTCTACCAATTATTTCAGAAGTAATAAATTTTTCAAATCTATTTAACAATTCATTATATGAATTTTTTATTTCATCTAAAGTAGATTGAAACTTGTAAATATAATCATCAAAACCTTCATTTGATTTTAATAAATCAGAAGCATTAAATCCTAATGCTTTAGGAAATTCATCAAAAAATACTTTTTCAGGGTCTTGGGCAAATTGAATAGATTTTCTTAATTGTTTTGCTTCATTTGAAATACGGTTAGTATTTTGAGAATATGGAATTAACCCTTTAAAAGTTAAAAGTATAGGGCGAATACTTTCTATAAATGAATCGATATTTAATTGTTCGCTATCATTTTGTTTTAACAGTTCTCTATATTTATTAAAAAAGGATAATCTTAAATCATTTAATTCAAAAGATTTAACAGTATAAAGTTCAGGAGTTCTTGTAATCAAATACAGTTCTTGTTGATTTATATAAGGCTTAAATTTACCTTCAGAATATAAAGCGTAATCACCTCTTCTTAAAAATAAGAAAGTTGGAACCCAAAAATCAATAACACCTTGTTTTAATTTATAAGGTGCTGTGGTTAATGTTGTTATTAATTCCGTTAATCTTTTAGGTTCATCTTTTGCTGATGATAAAAAATCTTCACAAACGTTCCAAATATTAAATATCTCAGAATCTTCTCTTGGCTTTGTTAATGTATATCCTGACTCTGTTTCAATATGTATTCCATTTTTTCTTAAAAGAGTATAATAAATTGTTTTCTCTGGCGGGAATTTAGTGTCGTCAAAACCTAAATCTTCTTTATCAAAATCTGTCGTTAAAGCTTTGAAGTAATTTTTTCTTGCTCTTGATATTACACCAGATGGTTTATGTTTATTAAATAATTCATTTTTAATAACAGGTGTCTCAGCATAAACATTATCGCAAATAATTGACAATTGTTTATTTAGTTCTTTTTTGTTTTTTAGGGCTATTTTCTTCCCATTGCAAATCCATTCAACATCATTTTGATTGTATAATGTATCAAGAACATAATGGTTCAATAAAATTTGATTGCTTCTTAGTATTTTTTGCAATTCATTAATAGCCACTCTATCTCCATCACCTTCAATATTCTTTAGAACCTGCTTTGTTTTTTCAATTTCAAAAAGAGCTGATGAAATTTTATCGGTATTTTTAAAGAATCCATGAACGATAGCATTCGTCTCATCTTTTGTCAACTCTTTAACCTTTTTAGCACTTAGTTTTGTGTTGAAAATCAAGTTAATAAAACCATCAATTTCGCCTTTTGGAACTTCTGATATTGGAGTATCACTCAATCTGTATTCAAAAAGTCTTGGTGTTCCTGTTTTATACGAATTTGCTTTAGCTGTAACAATTGGGAACTCAAAATAGGTCTCTAATTTGTTAACCAAATCAACCACTTCTGGCACTTGGTTTTCAACTCTAGCCAACTCACCTTCAATATCTAAATCTGTACCCTCAAAAAGTTTATATGAGAAGTTAAATTTGAAATATCTAATTACTTTGTGTTTTTCAAGTAATTCAATAGTTTGCCTAATGTCTTTTACCTCAAACTTATTTGATAAATAATTAACAATAAACTCTTTATCAACTTTAGCTCCTTTAGAAGAGAATATGCTTAATAGCCCTATTGTTTTTAATAAGTCTTCAGCAATTGGTGTATTTATGTTATCTATAATTTCAATTCTTTGTATAGAGTCTCTAATTGAACTCCACTTTGAAAAATCTGAAACTGCTCTTGTTGTTAGTAGTTGATAGAAGTTACTTAATAAATAATCGTAAACTGATGTAATGCTAAAGTGAGCGTTTTTTCTTTTTGAATCATTCAGTCCTAGACTATCTGAAGCTTGTAAGAACGAAAATAAAGACCTTTCATTCTGTCCATATCGCTGTAGGGACAATGTTAATATATAAGCAGAGAAAATATCTAAAGGGAATAAAGAGTTTTTTAACTCTGAAAAATAATCTCCTTTAATAGAAAATATATGTTTGTTTTGCTGAAGCTTTACTAATGATTTAGAATAATCTGTTTCTTTGGTTTCGCCAAGCTGTTCTACAAAATGATTTGAGGCAAGTGTTAACAACTGTTCTACTGGCTCATTAAAAGTTATTTCTTGTAATCTACCTCTAACTTTACGCCATTCGTTCTTTTGTCCGTCCGTCAATTTAGACGCATAGGTATCTAATCCTTGATGAAGGGTAGTTAAAAGAATAATATTTCGAGAAGGGTCATTTACAAATTCAGCTAACTGCTGAATAAAATACATTTCCTTTTCAGGATTGTTATTGGCTGCAAATTCTAAAAATTTACCAAATTCGTCTATTTGAATAAGTAATAATCCGCCTTTTCCAATTTTTGAATACCGTTGAAAAATTGCATCAAATAATTTTTGATTACTTGAAAAATCACCATTAATTGAAAACTCTTGATTAAAAGATTCTATAAGTGAATTATAGTCTCCAACCAAATTAACTACTTCAATTTTATTTAAACCTTTGGGTAATTTCAGGTTGAATAAGTTAGCTTGTTTAGTTAATGTTTGTTGAAATGCCCATAGAAAAGAAGATTTTCCCGTTCCATAAGACCCAATAATACTAAATGAATGAAATCCTTTATTAAAATCATTCAATATTTTAATTGCTGAGTTTTCAGCATTTTCCGTAACGATATACTCCAATCCCTTTTGAGCATCACGGATGATATTTACAGAAGGAGAATAATTACTTTTCATTATAATATTTATTTAATATTTCTAAACCGTTAGGCTTATTCGTTTTGAATTGAAGTTCCTTAACTCCTGCATCATTTTTATAAATAATGTTTTTTTCATTATCACTTACCTCAATTAGCTTGTTTTCAAGTTCTTGTTGATTGAAAGCAAAAATATTCCCAACCCCTTTATTATCCGTAAACAATGAATTAAAACTTATTGAGTTTCCATAATTATCATTTTCTAAAATACAGAACAAAATAATCTGCCAAGGAATAGATGATTGTTTCACATTATTAATATGGTATAGTGTATTCTCTTGACTATCCTTACCAATCTCAGCTAACAAACCTAAATCTGTAAATAGTCCAGAGAAACTTTCTTCTTTATCTTTAGACGGTTTTGCAAAATAAGTTCTTGTAAAAACAGAAAAATCTTTCGCTACAATACTATCAGATTGTTTAGCATCAATTTCTTTGACTTTAGATAAAAAATGATTTTTAGTAAATTCAGGGCGGATTTTTCTTAAATCAGAAAAAATCAGATGATATATAGTAGAGAATTGTTTTGAACTCAATTTATAGTGTAATAACCACAATGTAGCTTCATCTTCTAAAAATGGATCCCATCCGTTTTCATCATCAAAAATCTTATTCGCTAACGTTGTTAATTCATTGTTGTCATCAACAATATCAAATGCTTTTAGCCAAAAACGAATAGACCCAACCATGTTTTTACCAACACCTAAATCAATACCAGCTTTATCTGTAAACTGTTGCTCGCTCTTCACAAAGTCAAATCCTTTCTTTAACCAAAAGGGTCTACAATGGAAAGACTCATGTCCCGAAAATTTCAAATTAATTGTTTCCATTATTTTTCAATCTTACTTGGTTCTATTAACATTCTAACATCTACATCTAAAATATTAGCAATCTGATTCAAAACTTCAAGGTTAGGTTGTGCTTTATTGTTACAGTAGTTAGTAACCATAACATAACTTTTCCCTAATTGTTCAGTAAGCCAAGTTTGTGACCTTCCTTGCTCTTTAAGAATCTCTTTTATTCTATTCATTAAGTATGTTTTCGTCTCTAAACAAAATCTAATATGCGTCAAATATAAACAATGACTTTATATTTTTATATATAATTATTGTATTTTTTTACGTATAGACTAGCCCCGTACCTTATTCACTCCCCAACCATCTCAATACTATACTCAAATCCTTCAATAATTTGGTTTGACAGTTTTCCGTCTTGCGTTACCATTTTAAACCTCAACTTATTGTTAATCAATTTGTTGAGGTTTTTTTATTTTGGTATGTTAGTACTTCTTTTGATTTGCTCGTATATTTTACCTCATTTCTACAGTTTACTAAAACAAAAAAAGGAGATAATAAATCGTCTTAATCATTTTTTTTGAACCCTAAGTAAAAGACGATAGAAATGATAATAATAATAGGTTTCGTAAATCGAAGTGATTTAAGATTTCTTTGTAAATCGAGGTGTTTTGTTTGTTCGCACCAATTCACCCCACAAACAAATCACTCGCAATTCTATCTGCAAATAATTTACCTTTTTTAGTTAAGTAAATTCGATTGTCTTCTCTAGTCAATAATTTTTTATTTAGTTGAATCGTTAATTCTTTATCAAATGCTAAGTAACCTTTTTCTGAAGATAGAGAAAGTATAAAGTTTAAATCGCATCCCCAAATGGTTCTAAGTCCAATGAGTAAATGTTCGTTTATTTTGTCGGCATTAGAAAGTTTTTCTATTTCAAACGGAATTTCATTATTCGAAATAGCATCAATGTACTTTTTATTATTTGCGACGTTCCATTGCCTAGAATCATTATTGTAAGAATGCGCCGAAGGACCAATTCCTAAATAGTGTTTTCCTCGCCAATAAGACGAATTATGAATGGAATATTGTTTGTCCTTAGCAAAGTTTGAGGTTTCATATTGTTCAAAGTCATTGGTTTCTAATGTTTCGATTAAATATGAAAACTGTTTAGCCCCTTTTTCGTCAGAAAGTGGCTTGTATTTTCCTTTTTTTACAAAATGAGCTAAGGCGGTGTTTTTTTCAACTGTGAGATTGTAAGCCGAAATATGTGGAACGTTTAACTCGATTGCTTTTTCAATATTCTTTTGCCATTGCTTGTCAGTAAGGTTTGGCATTCCATAAATTAAATCAATTGTAATGTTTTGAAAACCGATCGCTTGAGCATTTCTGATACAAATTTCACTTTCTGTGGCGGTATGTGCTCGGTTCATCCATTTCAAATGTTCGTCAAAAAAAGATTGAACGCCTATGCTTAAACGATTTATTCCAACAGCTTTCAGCTCTTGTAGCTTTTCTAGTGTCAAATCATCAGGGTTGGCTTCCAACGTAATTTCAGGATGTTCGATTACATCAAAAATAGTATAAACTGTTTCAATAATTAAAGTCAGTTCCTCTTTGTTTAATAAACTAGGCGTTCCTCCACCAAAATAGATTGTTTCCAACGTTTTACCTTCCAAATATTTTTGTTGATCAATAATTTCTTTTAGAATAGCATTTATCATATCATCTTTAAACCGTAAAGAAGTTGAAAAA
>WFNC01000352.1 GCA_015488785.1 Flavobacteriales bacterium
ATAAATAAAACGCATTACAACACTATATATAATAAATAAGGGCTTTTTAGTTCTTTAAAAGTGCAGAGATAGACACAAGCACCGCCAAATATAAAATTTGGCTTTTAGATTTGAAAAAGATAAAACCAAAATATTTATATTTGGCTAGAAGATAATTAAATCTAAAACATGAAACAATTCATATTCATTCTAATACTTTTTACTAATTCTGTATTTATTGCTCAAACTGAAAATAAAGACAAAAACATTTTTCAAAAATACAATGACTTTTTAACTATAAAAGATGAAGATAAAACATCCTTCATTATGTTTGGAGTTCAATATGCAAAAGTATTTAATGTTAAAACAATCACAACAAGCGGAACGCATATTTCTTTTGGTTTGAATACAGCTAGGTTTGTATCCAATAAATTTCTCTTAGGTATTTCTTTCGATTTTCGACTTACAAAAGGGTTTTCCTCTAAAAGAATTGAAAAGACATTTAAAAATGATTATTTAAATAATTTCTCCCCAACTTATGAAAGTTCATCAGACTCAGTTATTACACATATTCTTTACGAAGCTTTAAACGGAAACAAAAAACATAACTTCAGAGGCATGTACTTAGGGAACATGGGGATTTCTTTTTCGCCGTTCCCTAATAAATATGGAGGCTTTTTAATTGAAGTAAAAAAAGGCTACAGAACTTTTCCTATGCATTATTCATACGATTCATCAGACTCCACTTTAAACAATGGAACGAGGGATTGGTTAGATTTAGATATTTCAGAAGTCCTTTCGGTTGAATTAAAATTTAAGCCTTTAACTTTTTTTAAAGATGATAAATTTAAACTCCCTTTATATCCAAACTTAATTGTTTCATTATATTATGAACGCTTCGATTTTTCTAAAGCAAAAATAAAAGGAGTTTATTTAGATAAAATGGTTACAGAAGAGTTTACAAACAAATACAAAATAGAACATCGTTTTGGAATAAAAATAGGCATTGGAATTTACTAGGTATCATTATACCTCAAGAACGAACAAAAAAAACATACTTACTTACCCATCAAATCAATTAATTCCTTATTAAATGTTTTAGAATCGGCCAATGATGAAAAGAATTTTCGATCAAAATCTTCAACTTTTTTAACTGCTTTTTTTAACATTACTTCACCTAAGTTTGTTAAGCTAATTGCCTTTGCTCTAGTATCTGTTTTGTGTTCTTTTCGTTTTAATAATTCTTTTTTTTCTAAAGTTCTGATTACGTTAGAAGTCATCATGACATCTGTTTGTGCTAATTTAGAAATTTCTATTTGAGTTACATTTTCATTATCGAGACCTAACCAAAAAGTGTTTGCCAAGATTACAAATTGCGTGTGCGTTAAATCAAATTCTTTTAAACTTTTTTTTATTTCACGTTGCCAAAAGTTATGTGTCTTCCAAAGTAAAAACCCAGTGGCTTCGTTTGGAGATTTGTAAGTAAATGGAGATTCTTTCATTGTTATTTTCTGTTTGCGATAATATAGTTAATCATGTCTTTGTTTTGTTTCAAATGTCCTTCCAAAATACCTTTGGCGATTACTTTTTTCCACAAGAAAGTCAATAGACCTGTCATTTCTATTTCCAGTATTATTTCAACCTTGTCATCTATTTCTACCATTTTGGTTGTTGTTTTCATTTTTGCTAATGGTAGATATGAAATATCAGTAAATGTTGACGGCTTATCAAAAGTTACGACTTCTAACTTTACTTTTGGAGCTCCTTTGGGTTTTATCGTAAACTTAGTTCCTTTTCTTACAACTTCATCAACCTTTGTCCATTCGATGTCTTCTTGCCAAGCAGACCAGTTTTTAACATCGGAATGGGTATTCCACAATTCGTCGATTGTTGCGCCTTTTAACTGTATTTTTTTTGTTTGTTTCCACATAATATTTTTTTATATGTGTAAATATAATATATGCGATTATAATATGAAAACATATTAAAGAAAAGAGCAGAATTTATAATACTAAACAGGAAGTAGTTAAAATAAGACGAAGAATGCGTTAGGGATAGTAACGGCATCCTTTTTTGTTTTTTCAACAAAAAAGATATAGTGGATAGCCCGCTCGAACGCCCAACATTTAATTATAATAAGGAGAAATCATCAAGTAAACAATTACACCTGTTACCGCTACGTAAAGCCACAACGGAAAAGTAATTCGAGCTATCTTCTTATGCTCATCAAAGTGTTTAGACAATCCTCTAACTGTGGTAATCAAAATAAGAGGAATAATAACAACAGACAATATAATG
>WFNC01000353.1 GCA_015488785.1 Flavobacteriales bacterium
CATGATGATTAAACAAATAAAAACTCCGAGGCAATTCTCTTTTGTTGTAGCGCTAATATTAGCATTACTGTCTATTTCTGTTTCCTTATTTGTTCAGTTTTTATTTGAGCACTCAATCTCTTTTTTACGTTTAATAATAGTCGGAAGTATTTGTTTTTTATTAAGTTATTTTGTGATTCATTATTTTTTAGAAAAACTGATTACATCAAAAATAAGATTGCTTTATCGAGTTATACACAGTAACGAAGATAGGAGTGTTGCGATAGATTTAAAAATGGAAAATGATGTTTTAGGAGAGGCAGAAAGAGAAGTCATGAGTTGGGGAAAGGAAAAACGAGAGCAAATCGAAAAACTAAAAGTTCAAGAAGAGTTTAGAAGAGAGTTTTTAGGTAATCTAGCTCATGAATTAAAGACTCCCATATTTAGTATTCAAGGCTATATTCTTACTCTGTTGGAAGGAGGATTAGAGGATGAAAAGATAAATAGAAAATTTTTAGAAAGAGCTAACAAAGGGGTCGATAGAATCGCAAAAGTTGTTGAAGATTTAGATTTAATTACAGAAATTGAGTCAGGAAGAATTACCTTAAAACTTCAAAGTATCAACATCGTAGAATTAGTACAAGATGTTTTGGATAGTTTTGAAATTAAAGCAAATAGAAAAGATGTGAAGCTTATTTTAAATGCTGATTATGAAAGTTTAAATGTGTTATGTGACCGAGATAAAATAGAGCAGGTGTTAATCAATTTGATTAATAATTCAATTAATTACGGTAAGAAAGATGGATTTACAAAAGTGAATTTATTAGACATGGAAGGACATGTGATGATAGAGGTCGAAGATGATGGAATAGGAATATCCTCAAAAGATCAAGAAAGGTTATTCGAACGTTTTTATCGAGTTGATAAAAGTAGAGCGAGGCATGAGGGGGGGACGGGACTTGGATTGTCAATTGTAAAGCATATAATAGAAGCTCATCAACAAACTATTAGTGTAAGAAGCCAAATTGGAAAAGGAGCTATTTTTTATTTTTCTTTAAAAAAGGCTTAATCGTTTCTGTTTTAGGATGAACGCTGTAGTTTTTAGTGATGGAGTTTATCATAGTTCTGTCAAAGTTTCTACGTTTTTGATGTATTCTAATGTCTTCGTTTTGAAAGTCTTGTAATTAGTTCTATCTTTAGAACTTAATTTAAGTTTTATGAAAAATTATTTATTATTTATATTATTAATTTCCGTATCAATAAAAGCACAAGTTTTTAATCAAGTTGATAAAAAGGTTTCAATTCATAGAGCTGTAGGTTCTGAATATGGTACTGCTGTAAAGGTATTAGGGAATATCACTGTCGTAGGGTCTCCTCGGGAAAGTGTAGATGAAAATGGAAACAACTTTTTAGACGGTGCAGGTGCAGCGTTTATTTATGAGCGACAAGGAAATGCTGATTGGAGTACGGTTCAAAAAATTGTAGCAACAACTCGAGGAGGTTCAGATTATTTTGGTAATAGTGTTACAATTGATGGAGATCAACAGGTTTTTATCGGCGCCATGTCAGATAATTTAGATTCATTAGATAATAATAATTTGAGTCAGTCTGGAGCTGTTTTTGTGTTCGCGAAATCAGGAGGGACTTGGAGTAGTATTCAAAAAATTGTTCCTTTCGATCGTGTTGGAGGTGAGAGGTTTGGAGCCTCGATAGATGTAAAAGATTCATTAATGATTGTTGGAGCAAGAGGGTTCTCGGGAGCAAATCAAGTTGGTCGAGGATCGGCCTATGTTTATAGAAAAGATATAACTGGAAGATGGAATTTTATTCAGAAACTAGTTAATCCTATTGCAAATGAAGGGTTATATTTTGGCTGGAATGTAGCTGTAAGCGATAATTGGCTTGCTGTTAGTGATGCCAAACGTTTGAGGCATCAATCTTTACCACCTTCCTCAACGAATGACACAGTAGGAGTTGTTTATTTATATGAAAACACTGGTAGTAATTGGGTCTTTAGAGATACTGTTTTTTCTCAAAAAGCTGTCAATACTCCCGCTACTGCTAGAGGTCTTTTTGGTACTTGGGTTGAAATAGAAGGAAGTAAACTCGTGATAGGAGATCCTCAAGCTGTTTTTCCAGGTGGTATTTTAGGGTTGGTTACAGTGTATAATTTACAAGCTGGAGTTGGTCAAGTTTTTGCACAAGAGATTACTAGACCAGGAGCAGGACCTTTTAATCCTTTAGGTTGGTTTGGTTGGGGGCTGGATATAAGTGGTAATAAACTGTTGATTGGAGCTCCAGGTCAGCTTGGTACTGGGGGGGCAAGCTTTTTGTATGATTATGATGGCTCTAATTATGTTAACCCTATACCAATACAAAGAGTAAATACAACTGGAGGGTCATCTACTGTTATTCCAGGTTCTGGCGGAGCTACTTTTATTTCTAGTTTTTTTGGAGGAGCGTGTAGTATTGATGGAGGGAAAATAGTCATTGGAGCTGTTTTACATACGATGGATGAAAATGGAAATGGACCGAGTTTAGATCACGCAGGAGCTGCTTATATTTTTGAGCAATGTGTTCATTCAAATATTCCGCAAATAACAAGTGTTACAAATAACTTAACGCTTTGTTCTGGAGATTCTGTACAATTAGTAATTGATCCTTCAAATTCTTTAAATAGTGCTAGAGAATGGTTTTGGTACACAGGAACTTATGGCTCAGGAACATTGGTAGATTCTACCGATACAGTTTGGGTTAAGCCAACTGTCTCAACGACCTATAGTGTCGCAGGAGAAGGCTATTGCGTTGGGGCAGGACTGTCTGATAGTGTAGGAACGGTAACGATAACTGTTATTGCAAATCCAATCGTTTCAGTTGTCGCATCACCCAATGATACGATATGTGCAGGAGAAAGTGTTATTTTAAATGGAAGCGGCGCTTCTTCTTATGTTTGGGATAATGGAGTTGTAAACGGAGGGTCTTTTATTCCTACAAGTACTCAAACTTACAAAGTAGTTGGAACTTCAAGTGGATGTAAAGATAGTACAACAATACAAATCGTTTTAAATTCAAATCCTAATGTTTCAATCGTTCCATTAGCGTCTAATACAATTTGTTCTGGAACTTCAATAACGTTGTCGGGAGCAGGAACAGTTTCTTACTCTTGGGATAATGGAGTTGTAGATGGGGCTTCTTTTGTTCCAACAGCAACAACAACATATACCGTAACAGGAACCGGAGGTGTTGGTTGTACAGATACAGAAAGTATTACCGTAACAGTGGTTGCGGGACCAACAGTAACCGCTACTTCAAGTATAACAACTGTTTGTGAAGGAAGTCAAGTCAGTTTGAGCTCAACAGGAGCAGATACTTATGTTTGGAATAATGGAGGAGGTCCTGGAGCTTCAGTTATTGTAACTCCAACAGTAACTACTGATTATACTGTAACAGGAACACAAAACGCAACGAATTGTACCGATACAGAAACAATTACGATAACGGTAAATCCGTTACCAAATGTTGTCGCTATAGCAACTCCGAATGACACGTTGTGTTTCGGAGAAAATTTAACTTTGTCAGGAAGTGGAGCCTCAACTTATAGCTGGAATAATGGAGTTCTTGATGGAATTATTTTTACACCTTCTTTAGGTCAAGTTCAATACATATTGACAGGGACAGATTTGAATAACTGTATTAATAGAGATACCGTAAACGTAAGAGTTACACAGCCACCTACCGTTGGAGGAATAGGTCCATTGGGGGCTTTGTGTTCAGGTGAACCCGCTACTTTGACAGGGACTGGAGCTGTTTCATACGTCTGGGATAATGGAGTCCAAGATGGCGTCGCCTTTACTCCAACTAGTACTCAAATCTATAATGTAATCGGAACGGATGCAAATAATTGCACAGGTACTGCAAGTGTTCAAATAGTTGTCAATCAATCGCCAAATGTCGCGGCATTTTCTTCGGCAGGAGGAAGTAGTTTATGTGAAGGAGATACACTGACATTAACCGCAACCGGAAATGGACAGAACTATAGTTGGGATAACAATGTGCAAGATGCATCTCCTTTTATACCTAGTGCAGGAAGTAATGTTTATATCGTAACAGCAACAAGTTCAAACTCTTGTACCGCTCAAGCGAGTGTTACCGTAGTAGTAAACGAACAAGAAGATGCTACAATAACGCCTTTGCCATCTCTTTGTGGTGATGTGCCTATTCAAACGCTTGAAGCTGTGACTCCAAATGGTGTTTGGCAAGGTCTAGGAATAATAAATTCAGCAACGGGAGAATTTGATGCAAGCGTAGCCGGGGAAGGTACACATGAAATTGTATATACAACGACTGGAATTTGTAATGACACTGATACGATTAATGTTGAGATTTTTCAAGAACTGATTGTCAACAGTTATGGAGACAGTGTTTGTTTTGGAGATATCGATGGTAATATTAGAGTTGAAGTAGTGCAAGGTGTGGCACCTTACAATTATTTATGGGAAACAGAAGAAACAACACCAAATCTGACTAACTTAGGAGAAGGAGTTTACCAGGTTATAGTTAAGGACGCTAATAATTGTATTAAGAATATAGATGTTGTTATCTTTACAACTGAGATATGTAATTACCACGTCTTTTTACCAAATATATTTTCTCCAAATGGAGATGGAATTAATGATAAATTGTTTGTAAGAGGAAAAGGTTTTGAATCGTTAGAATTCTATATTTATGATAGATGGGGGAATAAAATGTTTCAAACAACTGATAAAGAAAAAGGTTGGGATGGAACCAATGCTGGTAAAAAAGTTGCCGCGGGAGTTTATGTTTACTATGTGTCTGTAAAATATTTTGATGGTTCAGTAATTACAAAAGAAGGAAACGTTAGTGTATCGTATTAATTACGAAAACAAATTAGAAATATATGTATAAAATAATTATTATAGGAGTAGGGGTTTTAATGAGTAGTCTTTCGTTTGCTCAGGATATTCATTTTGCTCAGTTTTTCAATAC
>WFNC01000354.1 GCA_015488785.1 Flavobacteriales bacterium
CCTCCAAATACGAATACAAATACAACAGGAAATCATAGACATACTGTAGATCCGCCAAATACAAGCACAACAACTAATGGAAATCACACACACACAATGCCTGGTTATCATTTAACTGGTGGAGGAAATCAAATACCTTGGTATAATTGGGGGAATTCAGCTATGGCAAATAATACAAATACAACTTCTGCATCAGGTAATCATAATCACACAGTAAATATAGGCGCTTTTAACTCTGCTTATGCAGGTAATCATGCCCACTCAGTTGACATTGCTCAATTCAACTCTAGTACTACGGGTAATCACGCTCATTCGGTTGATATTGCTCAGTTTAACTCTAGCACAACAGGAAATCATGCGCATAGTGTTGATATTGCTAACTTTAACTCTGCTAATACTGGAGGTAACGAAACTAGACCAACAAATGTGTCTGTACTTTGGTGCATTAAATTTTAGATTGTTTTCTATCCCTACTAAGGTGTCGTAGAATCAATCTGTGAAGCTATATGGGTAATCTAAATTTGATTCTGTTTTGTATTGAGTTACGATAGAGAGAGGCAATATTCAATGAGATTTTTTTCAAGACTTAGACTCTAAATATTATTGTACCTGAGTTTTATAACGACAGTATTAGAGAAAAGAAAGACTCAAAAGTTTAGAAAACTATTTGCATTGAAATATATTATCTTTTTAAGTATCTTTGATCGTTACAATGCACAATAAACTCCATTCCATATTAAAAAAATATTGGAGGTACGATAGCTTTCGTTCCTTGCAGGAGGAAATTATGCTTAGCGTTTTAGATGGGAATGACAGTCTAGCGTTGTTGCCCACTGGAGGTGGAAAGTCATTGTGTTTTCAAATACCTGCATTGGCTAAAGATGGAATCTGTATTGTTGTTTCTCCTTTAATTGCTTTAATGAAAGATCAAGTCGAGAACTTGAACAAAAGAGGGATAAATGCAATCGCCATAATTAGCGGTATGCGAAAAAAAGAAATAGATGTTCTTTTAGATAATTGTATTTATGGAAAAGTGAAGTTTCTGTATGTTTCTCCCGAAAGATTAAAACAAGATTTGTTTATCGAGCGCTTTAAGCGAATGAATGTGAATCTAATTGCAATAGATGAAGCGCATTGTATTTCGCAATGGGGATATGATTTTAGACCTCCATATTTAGAAATCATAAAGTTAAAAGAATACCATCCCAATGTTCCGTTTTTAGCTTTAACAGCAACAGCTACCAAAGAAGTAGTAGAAGATATTCAAATTCAACTTGGGTTTAAAGAAACAAATGTTTTTAAGAAAAGCTTTTATCGTTCCAATTTACAATATGTCGTCATAAAGGAAAATGACACGTTGAGTGCTATGCTAAGGGTGATAAAAAATGTAAACGGTTCTGGAATTGTTTACGTCAGAACGAGAAGAGATACGATGGAAATTGCTCGTATTTTAACTGCTCAGAAAATTTCCGCCACACACTATCACGCGGGGTTGTCGATAGAAGAAAGAACGTTGAAACAGAAAAGTTGGCAAGAGAACAAAACTAGAATTATGGTTTCTACCAATGCTTTTGGAATGGGAATAGATAAACCAGATGTCCGTTTTGTTATAAATTTAGGTGCTCCAGATTCTTTGGAAGCTTATTTTCAAGAAGCAGGTAGAGCGGGAAGAGACGAACGAAAAGCATACGGAGTATTAATTGTTACAGACAAAGATAAACTTGATTTGAGTGATCGAATTAATCGACAGTTTCCGAGTAAAGAAACAATAAAAAAAGTTTATTATGCCGTTTGCAATCATTTGAGAATAGCGACAGGAGCAGGGTTAGAATTACAAGCGAGTATAGACTATGCCGCAGTAGGAAAAAGTTTTGGTTTAAAACCAATTGAGGTGGCTAGTTCGTTTCCTTTTTTGGAAAGAGCTGGTTATTTTTCGATCTCTGATTCCATAAATAATTCCTCAACAGTAAAAATATTAAGAGAAGGAAATGACCTTTATAATTTTCAAATTAGGCAAAAAAAATACGATCCAATTATTCAATTCTTACTAAGAACTTATGGTGGGTTATTTGAAGGTCACATTAGAATAAAAGAAAAAGAGATAGCGGTTCGATTAAAAATAAATAATAATGCGGTTCGAAAATTATTGCACGAATTACACGAACTGGAGATATTAGAATATAACCAAGTTACTAATCTGCCTATTCTCACTTTTTTGCAACCTCGCATCGAACAAAAATACATTCGTATTTCAAAAGATATTTACGAAACGAGAAAAGAACTGGCTTTAAAAAAGATGAATGCTGCTGTAGATTACGCCTTCAACAATAAAACGTGCCGTAGTGTAACACTTCTTTCTTATTTTAACGACAATACAGCTCAACCTTGCGGAAAATGTGATGTTTGTTTGGCAAACAAAAAACCTGTTGATTTATCGGATGCTGAGTTTCAAAAGATTGAAAGTTTAATTGTTTCAACTTTAAAAGAAAAACAATTATCTTCAAGAGATTTGATTGAGAAACTAAGGAAAGAAAATTCGAAAGAAGATATCCTTTTTGTATTGAAATGGATGTTGGATAATGAACTACTAAAGACGGATCGCTTAAATTTTTTAAGCCTTTTTTGAACTTCTTTTTTTGAAATTCAGTTCGTATAAAACAAATCCAATTACGATTGTAAATTCAATACCGATTAAATAATAATTTTCTTGATAGTCTGCCGATTCATAAGCACTATAAGAAAGAAATACGAGCCAACTCCAAATTAAGATTGCTTTTTTGTTTGCTAATATTCCAAATGGAATTATAAATGTAATGTACCAAGGATGCATTATCCCTGCGATTAGGAAATAGAACATTGAAGTCCAATAGATTTGTTTTGAAATTCCGATTGTTTTTTTGACAAAGAAATTACTGAGTGAAAAAAGGATTAAGTAGGCTACGAATATGTTTTTTAAGAATGGTAAAGCTTTGTAGAGTATGCTGTAATCGTAAAATTGGTAACCTATCGCTCTTATTAAATACGGAATACCTGCATTGAATTCAAAATAGCCAAAATATTTAGAAAGACTATCGCCTACGTTTTCGATTACTTGAGGATGCATAAATGGAATGAAAAGAACGAAAACCGTAGCTATGGCAGTGAATCCAACTTTTAAAACATTTTTAAATTTCGCTTGATTGATTAAAAATCCTAGAAACATTAACGGCAGTAGTTTTGTGCAGATTGCAAATCCCCAAAAGAGTCCTGAATAAATAAACTTTTTGGTTGCTAAAAAGTAAAGTGCTCCAAGTAAAAAGAAAATCATAAGCCCTTCGAAATGAAGATTTAAGGTTAACTCAATGAGTATTAATGGATTTAAAGCGTACCAAAGCAAGTATTTGGTCTCGATGTTTTTTAATTTCATTAATTTGTACAAAAAATAGATGCTTCCCAAATCCATTGTGAGTATAAAAAAGCGCATTACCAATGCACTAATATAAGTGTCGCCATTCCCTATAAATGCAGAAAGGGTATAAATGGCTTGATTGATTGGAGGGTAAACGGAATAATAGATTTGAGAATTAAATCCATTGTATAATTCTTGTGTAAAGCCTAGTTCTTTGGCGTTTTTCCATTCTACGACTTCGGTTGGGAGGTACAAGAAAGGGTTGTATCCGTTTAGATTTAAGGTGCCGTCCCAAATAAAGCGATAGTAGTCGTCGGAGAGGTTCGGAGCGGCAAAAAAGATTAAAATTCGTGCAGTTGCTCCTAAAATTAGTATGTTTTTTAAACTCCATTTTTGGTCGGATTGAACCATTGATTGAACCAATACAAAAAGTAAAGAGATGCTGATAAAAAATGTTGTAAACGAATATTGATTAAAATATTTGAC
>WFNC01000355.1 GCA_015488785.1 Flavobacteriales bacterium
GGACAATAATAGGACAATAATAGGACAATAATAGGACAATAATAGGACAATAATAGGACAATAATAGGACAATAATAGGACAATAATAGGACAATAATAGGACAATAATAGGACAATAATAGGACAATAATAGGACAATAATAGGACAATTAAAAGAAAAAACACTAAAAACGATAGTAAATATTCTTTTATCGACATAAAAATAAAAAGCCGTTTAAACTAGTGTTTAAACGACTTTTAATAAATTTATCTAAGAAAAAAACTTATTGAATAACTATTTTTTTAGCAAATTTTGTATGGTTAATTTTAACAAAATAAACCCCATGTGTAAGGTTAACAGAAACATTATGAGTAGTATTAGCCGTAAAATTAATTTTTTGCTTTGCTACTAATTTTCCGGTAATATCATATACTTGTATACTTGTTTCTCCTAAGTTTTTAGTCGTTTTAACAGTAAAGTTACCATCTGAAACCGTAGGATAGACAGAAACAACATTTGCTTCTTTTACATTATCTGCTACTGAGGCTGCTGCTGTAAACTGACCGGTAAAAAATCCTCTTCCATAAGTTGATGCTAACACGGTATTATCAGCAGTTCTTAAATCAAAACTAGTTACTTTAACATTTTGCATTCCATTATAAGAGTGAGTCCAGTGTGGATTAGCATCTTTAAAATTAGAAGTTTTCCAAACACCTAAATCCGTTGCTATGATAACTTCATCATTATTTAATGGGTTCATTAAAATATCTTTAACTGGTAAGTCTGGTAAATCACCTTCTTTATTTTGCCAAGTTGTTCCTCCATCTTCTGAAAAATAAACGTTTGTTACACCATAATTATGGAAAGTAACCATAATTTCACTTTCATTTGCTCCAAAATTAATAGAAGAAATACTTCCTAAAAATGAAGTTACATAAGCTTCCGGCGTTAAATCTGTCCAAACAGGATTTGTATCTGCATTAGTTACTTTATATAAGTCACCACTATCTGTACCAATAAATAAAGTAGAACTGTTGGTGGTATAAGGAGACACACGCATTGCTGTTGGGGGTCTGGTAATCATAGGGTCTGTAAAGTCTGTTCTAGAATTAGTAAGACCAACATTATTAAATCTAGAAATATTAATCGTCCATTGACTAGAATTGTTATTAAATACAGAAGCATTGCTAAACAAAACATCTTTGTTATCATCTAACTCAGCAATATTAACAAAAGAACCTTCATTTTGGTTATTAACAATAGTTCCTAAAAAGTTACCTGATAAATTGTATCTAAAATAAGCATTTTGATATATTGAAGTAATCATATAACCGCCGTCTTTATCGATAAAGCAATACATACCATCTCCTCCACCTACTTTAATAGAAGAATTAATACCAGGCTGGGCATTATCAATAAAATTACTACCATTATCCTGCGCTCCACCTAAAAACTTTTCATTATTAATATTTTGAGCAATTGCACCTTTGTAAAATTGTGTGGTATTATAGCCATTTCCCCTACTCTCCATTGCATTAGAATTTGTAGGTGCATTGGCAAAATTATTTACATAATACACACCGCCATCCGTTCCTATCAAACCTTTATTAGAATTATTAGGATCAATTACGATTGTATGTGCATCTGCATGGATTAATGATGAAGAACCTGAACCATATGCATGCGACATTCTAGTCCATGAATTTCCACCATTAGTTGATTTAAAGGTACTAATACCTGCGACATATACGGTATCATCATTTGTTGGATCGACCGTAATACCTAAATCATACCATCCTTGAGTATTTGTAAAATCTTCTGACGGATTTGAACTAGGATCATTTGGCACAGCAAGATTAGATGGTGCAAACTGAAAACCAAAAACAGTTTTAATTATTTTAACGGTATTATCAGTAGTATAAATTATTGCATAAACTTTATTAGCATTCGTGCTAGATGCAGCTAATTCCACTCTATTTCCATTAGGTAAACTATAAACTTCTGTAAAAACAGTACCATCTGTAGACTTGAATATTTTACCTCCACCTTCAAGATCACCATTAGCATTACGATAAGAATAACTATTAATCGAACCTGCATAAATAGTATTATCAGATGTAATTAGTAAATCATTAATAGGATGTGGATTACCATCAGCAGTAGAAGGAATGTTTAACTTAATCCATGTTGCTCCTCCGTCTACAGATTTATAAACACCTATTTCGCCGCCCAAAATATAAGACAAACTAGTATGATACGTCTCTGTAATCGAAGCATAAATCTCCGTTACATTATTATTGTTTCTTGTAACAATATCATTTACAATAAATTTACCGGGTAAAAGACGAATTCCAACGGGTAAAGTTGTTTGAACAGGATCTATATGTGCATTTACAGTACTATTTTGCATGGCGTTTTTTAATATTTCACCATCTGCTTTGGATATCATAACCGATGGAATTGTAATAGTCGCATCAGTTCCTCCCATTGCAAAAGGAAAATCAGGAAGACTTTGAATAACAATTACCGCTTTTGCTCCGGCAAGTTGCGCATTTTTAACCTTATTGGTAAAATTACAATTACCACGATCAACAACTGCAATTTTATTAGTAGCATCAACTCCAAAAGAGTTGCAAGCTAAAGTAGGGTCACTAGAATCATTAGCTAAAACTAAATCTCCGGTAAGACCTCCGGCAGGAATATCTGGCCCAAATCCACCTGATTTAATGGCTGTATAATCTCCGGAAATTGCAGCAGGAGAATTCACTGTAACAAGAGCATCACTAATAAAAGAAATAGAGCCACTTGCTCCTCCAAAGATATGAGACCAAGTAGTACCGCCATCTGTAGATTTCCAAACACCGTTACCTGTACCTTCACCTCCTACATAAGGCTCACCGGTACCAACGTAAAAAACATTAGAATCATTTACATCTACAGTAATGGATGAAACTACTAAATTTTCGGGTATATCCACACGCTGCCAAACAGCATTGGCATCTTCAATATTATTGATAACCCAAAGACCACCAGTAGCACCACCTGCAAAAACACGTTTATGGTTAGAATCATTTGGATCATATAAAATAGCTCTTGTTCTACCAGGTACGTTATCAGGACCTCTTTCAACCCATGCAGTAGCATTGCTGTCTCCCGGAGTACTTCTATTGGCTTGACTTACTTGTTGAATAGCAAATAAATTCTCAGGATAAATTTTTCCTGTCTCAGGATTCATTTCTAAAATTGCCTCTTGTTGATAATATTTATTAGGCGGTAAATTTTTATGTTTACGTTCAGATTTTGATAAATGTAAATCCTTTTGAAAAGGATGTGTATCTATCAGTTTTTGATGCACACTTTTTTTAGTAGAAGTTTTAAAATTTAAAACCCCTATTGATATTAAAAAAAAGGATAAAAAAAAGAGAAAAATAGTTTTAGTTTTCATAAATAAATGTTTAAATAAATACAAATATAAAAAAAAGGCTATCAAATATGATAGCCTTTTAAAATTTTAACAGAAAATTTATTATAATTCTGTAATCGTATAGTTCGAACCGGATTTTGTAATCTGAACTACATGAGCATGATAACCATCACCTCCAAACTGACCATAAGCAGACCAATTTAGGTATAAATTAGAATTATCAGGACCAAAATCATTACTTATTTGTTGCGACGCAACACCAACTTGGCCTAATGTTAGAGTATATTTAACAAAAAATTCTCCTGCATCACCAGGTGTGGTAATAATATCACTAGGCGCCCAATAATCTACATCAATAAAATAATCTCCATCAGGAGCTGATGCAGGAAGAGAAAATTGTTCCTCACAATCGGCAGAAGCAGAGTATGTTACATAATTATCTGCAGCATCAACAAGAAATACATCTAAATCTTGATCACAAGGGTCGATTGCATCATCACTCACATCCCAATTCATAATAACTGTTAAATCATCAGATGTAAAGTCATCAATAGTGAAAGAAAGCATTTTACTTGAACCAACTACACCATTCATTGAAGACATAGGTCTTAATTCAAATTTAGCAGTTTTATTATCGACAGCAAAATCTGTTAAACCAGAAATAGTCGTGGTTCCAGAAGTTGCATAAGCAGGGATAACTATTTTCCCACCAATTGGTCCATAAGCAGGTGCAGAATCTTCAGCAAAAGAATAATCTTCACCTGATACAGCATCACCGCCTACTTGAACTAATTTGTAAATTAAATCTTTAGTATACGGTTGATCCGTAGAAATTTCAACTGTTGCTGTTCCACCTTCTAATACATTTACAGAGGTAGTAACTAAATTACCAACAGATTTTTGTCTTGTTTTAAAGTCAATCTCCTCAACAGTCTGACATGAGTTTAAATAAGCCAAGAAGACAAAGACTCCTAATGCTTTATATATATGTTTTTTCATTTGTATAAATTTTATTAATTATTATTGTCTTGTATAAACAGCTGTGTGTTTTAAATCTCCACTACTAAATGATATTTTGTATTTTAATGTAAAATTACCATCTGCATCTACATAACCACCTAAATGATTAGGCCCTGCTGCTGCAGTAACATTATTACTATACATATCAGCTAAATCTTGATCAGGAATTGTTAAAGTACCACAAATATCTTGGAATCTTACACCATGACCAGGATTTAAAGGCGATGACCAAGAGCCAACACTATAAGTCAAAAATGAATTCACGCTTTCCATTGTTAATGGCTCAATAGCAGGGCCATATACGGCACCATCTTCACGAGTACAAACAACAGAATAAGTATAATTTGCAAGATCAGACTGACATCCAACAAAATTAATGGTCATCTTAGAACGCAAAGAATTAACCACAAATCCATCAGTACTAGTAGTCATTTCAATAACAACTTTAGTAGGTTCGTTTGGATCGAAATTTGCTGTATTAATACCAATAGGTAGTTGTGCAAATAAATCTCCCTTTGGAATCGTTAATGAAGTAGTATTTAATACATACTCGCCACTTACTGCTGTAGTTTCATCTGCAACAACAGCAAAATTAACGGTTACATCTTTATCCGTGGCGATACCATCACCACTAGGATAAACATTTACAGGATACTCCTTATCAATTATACCTAAGTCTTCAAAATAACTTTCAGTATAACTTGTTTTATCAAAACTAACGATATTAGGACCGTTAGAGATATCTACAGTATTATCTTCAGTTGTACAAGATACAAATGAAACAATAAGTAGTAATAAAAATATTTTAATTAATTTCATATTATTAAATTTTTAGTTATGAGTTATTATTGTTGCCAAAAAATTGATGGTACAAATAAATCGGCTCTAGTTAAATTAGGAACATTAGCTGAGTTACCAACAAATTCACTTTGAGGATACATTAATCTATATGGTCTGTGAGAATCCGTTGCTAATGTAGGTAATGGTGGGTTTGGAAAACCAGTACGGTTATGATCAAAATATGACTGAATAGGATCGATAGAATGCAATGCAATCCATTTTTGTGTCATAATTGCTTGTAAATCATCTGTTGTGTTTCCTGTCCAACCTAAACCAGCAGTACCTGTTATACCAGTAACATAAGCAGCAGCATCACCAGATAAACCAAGTAAATTAAAAGATTCTGTAACTGCACTCTCGAATAATGCTTGTGCATTTCCAGGTAAGTAACCGTTTAAAACAGCTTCAGCTTGTAAAAATAAACTTTCTGATGCTGTAAAAAACCAAACATCTTGGTCAGCTCCTCTTAACAATCCCGGTCCAACATAAGATAATGGTTGATTAGGATTATCAGGGTCAGTAGCGCCTTGCTCTATACCTTGATATGGTGGGTTAGTAAAATAAGCGCTTATTCTACTATCCAAAGGACCTCCAAAAGTACCTTTTAAAAATTCAATAAAGTACTCTGAACCAACGGTAAATTTACCTTGTTGCGTTGGAGTTCCATCGGTATTATAGAAACCTTCATAAAATGGATTCTGTCTACCAGTTGTATCACTATAACCAGGATTACTCGTAACATTTTCGCCAGCACCAAGAAACTGAGATCCGGATAAAGCTGAAAATTTAGAAGTTACCCAAGATTGCACTGCAGCATCAGAAGAAGAAGAAGCTCTAACCAATAAACGTAGTTTTATGGTATTCGCAAACTTTTTCCACATTGGCATGTTACCATTCAACATCACATCTGATGTGGCATCTGGTGCTATCGCACTAGCTCCGGCATTATCAATTTTAGCAATAGCATCATCTAATAAGTCATACAAATCTTGGTAAATCTGAAAATCATCATCATAAGCAGGTTGATAGTTAGCACCACGTAAAAATGCTTCACTAAAAGGGGCGTTACCATAAGTATCAACTATATACTGCATATTATGTGCTTTTAAAATTTCAGCAATTGCAGTAAAATTAGTATACTTATCAGAATCTTTATTAATTATTGCTTGTAATTTATCTGTTGCAAGGTAATAACTATTCCAGATATTTTGATAAAAAGTATTTGTTATATTAAAAGTGTATTCATCAGAATTACCAGAGGTAAAATTGGTGACATCTCCTGCCCACTGATTCATCATTACATTACCAAAGTTTACAGCATAATTACTTCTACCACCTTGTTTGGCAGTACAGGTACCGTTAATAGCAGCTGGTAAAATTAAATTTGGGGTAACCAAATCGGCTGTAGGGTTGTTAGGATCGTCGTTTACATCTAAGTATGAATCACACGATGCTAGACCGGCAACCATAAATAAAAGCAAAATAATTATTTTATTATATTTCATGATTTATATTTTTTTAAAAAGTTAATTTAACACCGAAACCGGCAGTTTTTGAAGTTGGATAGTTATTTGTATTACTAATACCGACAAATCTTCCTGTTCCAGCAGATGCTTCAGGATCTGCATACCCTTTATTTTCTTTAGACAACACAGTAAAAGGATTACGAGCGAATAAAGAAAAACTCAACGCATCAATACCTGTATTTTTTATCAAATCTTTTGAAAAATCATACGATAATGCTAATTCTCTAACTTTAAATGCAGTAGCATCTAAAACAAAATTATTACCTACTGAAGTATAATTATCAGAAAAATAATTTAAGAATGCTGAATCGTTAGGTCCTCCTGTTGCAACACTAGTATTCTCAACAAAAACACCAGGAGAAGTTTCAATAACAGAATTAGGGTAAATAAATTCATGTCTTCCATTAACTGCAGATTCTACATTATAACCTGACCAACTTAAATCATATTTAGTTCCAGATGCAAATTTATGCCCTGTTCTATAATCCGCTGTTGCAGAAAAAGTAAGATTTTTATATTTAAATGAAGTATTGAATCCAAAAACATGTTTTGGAGCAGCAGTACCTAAAGCAACGAAATTACTTCCAAACAAAGGCATACCATTAGCTGGGTTAATAATAACTCTACCTTGAGGGTCTCTTAGATAATCTGTACCTTTAATCAAAGGAAACTCCTCACCGACTTCTGCAAAAATACTATATAAAGAATTACCTCCAGTTAGTTGTGTATTAAGTTCAACACTGTCACTTTGATCAGAAACTTTAGTAACAATCATTTTACTAGTAGCGTAACTAAAATGCAAATCCCATTTCATATTTTCAGTTTTAACAGGAACTAAATTTAAATCTACCTCAAAACCAGAAGTCTCTGCTTCACCAATATTAATCGTATTACTAGTTAAACCGGAAGCATAAGAAGTACTAATAGAACTTTGTTGGTTGGTGTTTACACCTTTATATCCGGCAAAATCTAACATAACTCTTCTTTTTAAGAATTCTAAATTCACATTCAACTCATAAGAAGTAACCAACTCATTTACAATTTGTGGGTCCGTAATACTTGAATAAGGTATAAAAGAGTTTATTCCTTCAAACGGGAAGTTTCCATAAAAGAACGAAGAACTCGATGCAGTTGCATGTGGCTGATAATATGTATCATTAATATCATAAGGTTTTGTTGTAGTATTACCAACACTTACATAACTCAATGCTACTTTCATTCTATCTAAAATATCACCTCCAAAATTATCAAATGCTTTAGTAGGAATAAAAGATAAACCAACACTAGGATAAAAGAAACTTCTATTTTCAGGAGCTAAAGTAGAATTCCAATCGTTTCTACCAGTAACATTTAAAAATAAATAATCTTTATATCCTAAGGTAGCATCCGCAAAAACACCTAAACTTGTTTGTGTTGATTTTGTATCGGTAACATTAGGAGTACCGGTTATATTAGAAATATTATAAAAACCAGGAATAGTAAGATTATCACCACTCATAGCTTTATAATTGCTTTTAATTTGTTTTGCAATTACCCCAGTATTACCTGATAATTTAAAATCATCGCTTAACTCATAATCAAAAGACGCCATTAAATCTTCATACATTTGTCTGTATCTACTTAAAGATGTTCCATAAGATGATTGAGTTGTACGTTGATAACCCGTTAAGTCTTGCACATAAGCAGGGTCAGCATAACCGTTATTGTAATTATAAGCGTGATTATTAGAGTTATATACATCTAAAGTTGACTTAAGTGTAATATTATCATTTAATTCATAAGCTAAAGTAACATTTCCTTTAACTCTGTTATTATTATTATAACTTCTAATATTATCTCTTTTCCAATATGGAGAAAAGAAGTATCCATTCCAATGCGTTGTATTATCGGAATCATCAAATAAAGTAAGATCAACATTGGTTGGTGTTTGTAATAAATCTCTATAAAGCCCTGCTGTTGCATAACCAGAATTACCTACAATATAGTTAACCGCAACATCTGCCTTTAACTTACCCATTTTTTTACCTGCTCTCACTGCAAAATTAGTTCTATCTTGTTTATCATCTTTAACAATAAACTCTCTATCTCTACGACCTATATCTAAGTTAAAATAACCATCTTTATCTCCTGAAGCAATAGTAATATTATTTTGAAAAGTCAATCCTGTTTGAAAAAACTCTTTAATATTATCATAACCTTGTGATTCATAAGGAAGCATTCTGTATGATCCATCATGCAAAGGTAAACCAACAGGTACAATAGAACCATCAAATTCTGGTCCCCATCCACCATTTTCAAAAACATAATGTTGGAAAATACCACCTACAGCCCATCCTTGACCATATCTAGTTTGACGTAATGGTAAATATGCAAGATCTTCTGCAGTAATTGAAGATTTAACGGTTACATCAATATCATGAGATTTACTACCTTTTTTCGTTTCTACAATAATCACCCCATTTGCTCCTTCACTACCATATAAGGCACCACCATTTGCTCCTTTAATAATATTTGTAGAGGCAATTGACTCAGGATCTAAAGAGTTTAACATTGCTAAAGTAGAAGGAACTCCATCAATAACAACTAATGCTTCATTATTACCAGAAAAAGAACGGAATCCTCTTAATACGATTGTAGATTCTGAATCAACTCCAGAATTATTTTGTGAGATTACCAAACCAGAAACTTTTCCCGTTAAAGCTTGTGCTGTATTAGATGCACTTGATTTAGTTAATTCATCTCCTTTTACCACTTCCGTTGAAGTTGTAATTTCATCTGGTTTTCTTTTAATCCCTAATGCTGTAATCACCACTTCATCAAGTTGTTGTCCTGAATCCGTTAAAGTAACATTAATCGTGTCAGAGTCTCCAACAACTTTTTCTACTGTACCATACGAAACATGGCTAAACACTAAGGTGTCGCCTTTTTTTGCTTTGATACAATACTTACCATCGAAATCCGTAACTGTTCCTTTTGTTGTGCCTTTTACAACAAC
>WFNC01000356.1 GCA_015488785.1 Flavobacteriales bacterium
AATGACTAAAATTAAAAACATACTATACCTATCTTATGATGGAATGACTGATCCACTTGGGCAATCACAGGTTTTGCCTTATATAATAGGGTTAACCAAACAGGGTTATCGTTTTACATTACTTTCTTGCGAAAAAGAAGAGCGTTATAAACAAAACAAATCAGTTATCGAAAAAATATGTATTGCTAACAATATCGATTGGCAACCCATTTTCTATACTAAAAAACCTCCAGTTTTTTCTACGATTTGGGATATTTATAAACTCAATAAAAAGGCAAAGCAATTACACCAACAAAAGGACTTTTTGTTGTTTCATTGTAGAAGTTACATTACTGCATTGATTGGGTTGGGGTTTAAAAGAAAACACCAGGTCAAGTTCTTATTTGACATGAGAGGTTTTTGGGCAGACGAACGTGTAGATGGTGGAATTTGGAATAAAAACAAATTTCCTTACAAACAAGTTTATCATTATTTTAAGAAAAAAGAAAAAGAATTTCTCGTTGAATCTGATGCTGTAGTTAGTTTGACCTACGAAGGAAAAAGAGAAATGTTGACTTGGAAGGAATTAAACATTCAATCCTCCAAAATAAAAGTTATTCCTACTTGCGCTGACTTAAATTTGTTTGATTATAAAACCATCAATAAAGAAAACACCTTAAGCCTACGGCAAGAACTGGGAATAAAACAAACTGACTTTGTACTCACTTATTTAGGTTCGTTGGGAACGTGGTATTTACTAGACGAAATGCTTGACTTTTTTGCACTATTAAAAACAAAAAAAGAAAATGCTAAATTTATAATTTATACAGCAGATAATCCAGAATTAGTCTGGTCTAGAATAAGTTCTAAGGACATTCGTTCTGAAGATATTCGAATAAAAAAACTGAATCGAATAGATGTCCCTCAATATTTAAGTATAACAGACTTAAGCATTTCATTTATAAAACCATTTTACAGTAAAAAAGCCTCTTCACCTACCAAAATGGGAGAAATTTTTGGAATGGGAATACCAATGGTTTGCAATAGCAATGTCGGAGATGTGACTCCAATTGTAACAGAAAACAACTGTGGAATTATGATTGACCATTTAAATGACAATTCATATTTAGAAGCTATTGATGAAATAGATTCACGCTCAAAATTCAATAAAGAACATTATTACAATGCTTCTAAAAAGGTATTTAGCTTAGAAAAAGGTATCTTAGATTTTAAAAACACTTACAAACAAATTTTAGGTGAATAAAAAGAAATCTATATTATTTATTACGCCTTATCCAAAAGGAAAAGCTCCATCTCAACGGTTTAGATTTGAACAGTATTTAGCTTTGTTGAAATTAGATTTTGACATCGAAGAACATTCTTTTTGGGACAATAAATCATGGGAAAATTTATATAAAAGTACCAATTTATTTTTAAAAATTTACACTTTTATTCTTGCCTTTTTTCAGCGCTTTATCCTACTGTTTTCTGTAGGTAAATTTGATTATGTTTTTATACATCGAGAAGCCACACCAATAGGACCTCCGTTTGTAGAGTTTATAATTTCGAAAGTACTCAAAAAGAAAATTATTTATGATTTTGACGATGCAATATGGATTCACAACGTATCTGACAAAAATAAAGCAGTAAAATATCTAAAATCTAATTGGAAGGTAAAGTACATCTGCAAATGGTCTTATAAAGTAGTTTGTGGTAATATTTTTTTAGCCAGCTATGCTCAGAAATATAATAAAAATGTAATTGTAATTCCAACAACAATAGATTTGAATTATCATAAAACTGAAGTAAATAATAATACTAAAATAACCATTGGTTGGACAGGAACACATTCCACATTAAAACACATCGATTTAATAATTCCTACAATAAAAAAACTAGAACAAAAATTTGATTTTGACTTTGTTATCATATCAGATAAAAAACCGACTTACAACTTAAAATCACTAAAATTTATAAAGTGGAATAAAGATACAGAGATAGAAGACTTAAATAAAATAGATATTGGTATAATGCCTTTGTACGATAGTGATTGGGAGAAAGGGAAATGTGGTTTTAAAGGACTGCAATATATGTCGTTAGGTATTCCAACCATAATGTCTCCCGTTGGTGTTAATAAAGAAATTATAGAACACAATAAAAATGGTTATTTAGCCCAAAATGATGAAGAATGGGTTGAGTTCTTAGAAGCGTTGATTAATGATAAAACTTTAAGAGAGAACATTGGTGAAAAAGGTAAGGAAACAATTAAAGCACTTTATGCTGTAAAAGCAAATCAATCTAAATATTTAATGCTTTTCGCTTAATTTATTC
>WFNC01000357.1 GCA_015488785.1 Flavobacteriales bacterium
CTCAGACTTAACTTCTAAATTTGCGCTTGTAATGGGGTTATCATTCTTATCGGTAAGAATTAAAGGAATACTTTTATTGTTTTGAATAATAGACAATGCAAAACTGTAATCACTTAGGTCTTTTTGCATTTCTTTGGTTGCCTTTACCCAAAGTTCTACTTTTTTTCGTTCCTGTTCTGCCAACTCTTTAAATGATTCGTTGGTAACGTGAACTAAATCGGCTTTTTTTCTAATGGCTTCACTCCAAAGTTTTACTTTTTGCCGTTCTTCTTTTTGAACTTTATGAGCAATAGAACTAGAATACCATAAAATAATCCCTACAATTAAGATAGCAAGGGCAATTAAAGCTAATTTCCAAGTTTGTTTTTTTGAGTAGATATTCATATTTGTATATATTCTCAAACCAAAAAGCTAATCGGCTTGAATACATCTTTAGTTATTCTTATTCTTTAGGTATTCTCCGTAGTGTAATATTAATGATGCAGTTCTGTAAAGAGTCGTGTCGTTTGGAGTAAGTTGAATTCCTGTTTTTCTTTCATTATTCATCTCTAATTGACCCGCTTTAGACCATTTGAAAACACCTAAAAAAAGATCATCTACACAAGTATATTTATCACTCAAATCTTCTACAGTATCCTTATTAGCATCTAATACAATAAAGTCATCATTAAAAGAAAAAATTTCATTCCCTTCTATATCTGTAATTCTAGTTTGCTCTAGTTTGCCGATAGCAATCTCATTTTGATAAATTAGTCCTTCTTTGTCCAACTTTAGCGAGGTTGTATCTTCATCTATTGTTATTTCTAATGGTGCTATTGTAATAGTTTCTTTTTGTTCTGAACAGGCAACACTCGTTATAATTAAGAGTGATATAATTAAAATTTTCATATTTTATTTTAGTTATCTAGTGAATTATTATGTCTAAATCATTTTGAATCTATCTCAATGTCGAGCGGAGGATTTTCTCTTTTATAAGGATTTCCTCTTGAATCTAAATCTAACTTAAATCCTTTGTTACCTATTGACTTTTTAGGATTTAAAACGCTTGTTTTGGTGTAGTAAATCGCATTTACAATTTGTTTTCCATTTAAAAACGCATAATTAAAAGATATATTATACATACCATCTAATTGTATTTTATCTACTACCGCTTTATCTACCGCTTCATTTCCGAATGACTTCTTTAACTTTCCTTTTGTTATATTAACATTTATATTTTTAACTTGAAAAATAGTTAAATCAAGGTTTTTTAAAATAACTTTAGAAAGGTGTTTTTTATAATAACCAGGAATAGAAATATCAAGAGCACTAATACTGTCATATAATTCAGAATCTCCTTCTAAACTATTTTTAACTATTGTTTTTTGAGTATTAATTTTCTTTGTTTCATTATTTAAAACTTGTTCAAACGCTAACCCAAAATTATAGCTCATTTTTTGCACCTTTTTTTCTTCCCATAAATCATTACGCATTTTAAGGTTGTAGTTTAGGCGTACTTTTTCTGCAATCAATTTATAAACATTTTCTTTAAATTGTTCTTCAAGGTTAATTATTTTGTTTTCGAAAAAAAGATAATATAAAACCGATGTTGTTTGAAACAATTGTCTTTTTAAGCCATTGTTTTTCACCTTTGATTTCGCTCCGTCGATAAGTAAATCTCCAGATGGACTCCATTCAAAATGCGTTTTATTTAGTTTAAATTTCCCGTTTTGTTCAATCGTAACTAAAGTTTCAAATTTGTGATTCATTAACGAAACTTTGTGATCATCGTATAAGCCAAAGAAATCATCATTTATGATGTGTGCTATTATTTCATTATTCAAATCTAAAACTTTATAGTCTTTTGAAATGTTAGCGATGTGAATTTCATTAATAAAGACTTCACCTTTATCGGTTAATCTAAGGACTTGTTTTTCTCCCTCTATTTTTAGATTTGCGAGAATTAAATCCCCATTTATATTCATTAACGCACTTAAAGGAAAAAGTTCTCTAGGACTTGGATCGTCTTCATATAAAATCGCTTCGTTATCTACTTTAATAGTTGAATACTTGCTTTCTATACCGAGGCTTTCAAGTAAATCTTCTACATCCTTTGTTTCCATATTTTTCAAACGGTTATTTGAGATGTACGTTGCTTGAAAACTATATATTGACATATACTTTTCTCCATTAATTGTCTCTGATAAATCGGTATAATACGCCATATTTTGTCCAGTTAGTGTAGTGAATTGTAGTAAACTCAGATTTAGTATTAATAATATATAATAAATTTTCATAATAGAATAAATTTGTTCAACCACTTATACTCTTCAGTTCCTATTTGGTTCAATTCTATTTTTCCAACAAAACAATTTCAATTCTACGGTTTAAGTCTCTTCCCCAGCGATAAGTGTTTGGAGCAATTGGATTTTCGGAACCACAACCCGAGAAATAAAGTCGCTCTTCGGCTATTCCTAATTCAATCAAACGGTCGTAAACAGCTTTCGCTCTATTTACCGAAAGGGTTATATTTTTATCTTCAATTCCAGATTGATCAGTATAACCCATAATTTCTATTTTAAGTGATGCGTTATATTTCATTAGTTCAAAAAGAGAATCAACTTGTACTGTATTTGTATCGTTGATTGTAAACATATTGGGTTCGAATACTACATGATTTAGCAATAAAGATTCTCCGATTTTTTTATCAAACAAATCCTTGAGGCTTGCGTTTTGTTTGTTGTCAAAAGCGTCTTCTTTTTCGTCCACCAATTTATCCGAAGACTCTTCTTTTTTCATCAATACTTTTATTTCGATTCTTCTGTTTGCAGCTCTGCCTCTTTTCGTTTTATTGGTGTACGCTGGTTTTGAAGAACCATAACCTCTATACGTTAATTTACTACTCGAAATCCCTTGTTTTATTAAATAATCATAAACGTATTTGGCTCTATTTTTAGACAATGTTTTATTTGTCGCTTCATTTCCAGAACGGTCTGTATGGCCACCTATTTCTAATTTTAAATCTGGACTTTTTGCTAATGCTTTAATGACATTTTGTAAATCTTCGTTTGCATTTGGATTAACCAATGTTGTTTTGTTTGGTAAAAACTTCACATGATCCAAAATCAAGACTGTGTTGATAGGAATCGCTTCGGGAACGATAACTAAATGTTCGATTGTAATGTGTAATTGACTTTTGTCGATTACTGTAGGCATAGGTGGGCAAATCCTATTCTGCAAAGAATCTTTTAGTATAAATTCTGAATAGGGTTTAAAATTTTTGATTCTTTCTCTTATTTTATTGTAACGAGGACTTGTATTTGCTCCATCTGTTCCCAAATCCCAATAAGAAGTTGCATCTAAATCGCTCATTCCACAAAACTGTTTTAAGATGATTGCAGAAATAAATCCTGAGGCGTGCCACCCATTCCAACAATGGAGATAAACAGGCCCGATAGTAGAATCGATTGCACTTTTATATACAATTTCCAACATTTCATA
The DNA here is from genome assembly GCA_015488785.1 of Flavobacteriales bacterium. Taxonomy (GTDB): domain Bacteria; phylum Bacteroidota; class Bacteroidia; order Flavobacteriales_D; family Parvicellaceae; genus S010-51. The sequence goes on from WFNC01000357.1 coordinate 3,481, forward strand.
AACATGCTGATCATCGAAGTAATCGAACTGATCGTATTTCAATACATTTTTCGAATCATTTACACATTTACAAGTATCTAATACAGGAGCTGTTTCCCAATTTTTTCGGTATAAATAAATAGAACTAGAGAATCCTTCTTTACATAAGTTTCTTACACCATCATTTGGCATTGGATTACTGTTATTTCTTTTTGCTGTTTTATGGTAATAATTGTTTGCTCCACCTCTATACGCCACACCGTGCAAAATAGTTCTCATATTACGAGTTCCATAGAGTTCATCAAATCCATTTCCCCAATTGTCAACTATCTTGTACAACAAATCTGTCTCTTTATATCTCTTTTGATAATAATCGGGAGATAGATTAAATTGAGGTTCTAAATATTCGATAGAATCTTGGGAGAAGCTATTAAATGATATCGAAACAACTAAAAAAGATATTATTATTTTGTATATGAAGTTTATCATGGTCTTGTTTTATTCGCAAAAAGAATATACGTTATACAATTAGCTTTCCAATTTTTGAAAAACTAACTGAGAATACCAACAAAAATAACCGACTTAACACTTCATTATCATCAAAGTTTAAATATTTATTAACATGTAAATCATTACAATACCTTTGATTTGTAAAAACGACTTCTTTTACTTTCTGACAACATCAATAAAACCTTTATAAACAAGCTCTTCTCCTCCTATACTTACTAATTTTAATACATAAAAATAAGTTCCATCCACTACATCTTCACCAGATAAAACGTTACGGACATTGGTTTGTCCTCCCCAGTTATTTTCATACGGTTGTGATTCAAACACGGGATTTCCCCATCTATTAAAAATTAACAGCGAATTATCTTCATAGTTTTCTAAAGCTCTTATTACAAACAAATCATTTAACCCATCAGAATTAGGCGATAAGGCATTTGGAATTTCCAACTCATGCGTTGTATTTACAATTAAAGTGTCGTAAGCTAAACATCCGTTCTCACTATTTGTTAATGTAATTGTGACAAAATGAGTTCCAGATTCTTCAAAAACATATTGTAAACTAGAGTCACTACCAACACTGCTACCATCGACAGACCAATCGACATTACCAACATTCCCATTATAAGTTAAACTAAAGTCATTGAAGGTAAAATAAGAGATTATTGAATCAGAATTTCCATCATAAAAAATATCAACAAACGCATCTCCATCTTGAATTACAGAAACTTGATTTGAAGTTGTACATCCATTTAATACATTTGTAACTGTCAATTCATAAACGCCTTCCGCATCAATAGAAGGAATTAAGCTCATTGCCCCGCTTACAATATCCCCGTCAATTGTAGTCCATAGGTATTCATAATCTCCTACTGAAGATCCTACTCCTGACAATTGAATTTCGGGATTCAAGCAACTGATTAAGGTATCGTTTCCTACTACAGAAACAGGATGAACCGTATCTATTTGCACCAATAAGGAATCTAATGAAGAACAATGATTATCGGTATTTATGACGTTAAAATAATAAACGCCGTCCAAATCTATTGTTGTATTTAACATATTTGCCCCACTTACAATATTTCCATTATTCGTTGTCCAATTATAAGTGAAATTTCCTGATTGAGAATTATTTCCATTAAGAATTATAGCAGAATGGCTACAATTGACTAAAGTATCTAATCCAGCGTCAATAACCGGCAGAACAG
>WFNC01000358.1 GCA_015488785.1 Flavobacteriales bacterium
CTAATATTGATATTTCAACTTTAGCAGCAGGTATATATATTTTAAAAGTGGAAACTTCTAATAGGAACCACAATATAAAACTGATTAAGAAATAATTATATGTGACAACAAGGTGTATAAAAATAATAGCCAAAATAGTGGTAATTTTAAGAGATGTAGCTCACTTAAACGCCATTATAAGTTATCCAAAGTTGGCTCATTCTTATATAACTCGTTGACGTACATGAATAGTAAACCACATAAATAGCATATTTGGTTTTTTCTAATCCTTAGACAAATGCTAAAAAAAACAAACGAACTATTTTTTTGCTTTTGCTCAAAATTATGATAAATAAAATTCTATATATAGACATTGAGACCAACAAAAAAGGAAAGATAAAAGATATTGGAGCTCTTTTTAATGGAGAAGAATTACATGAAAATCAACTTACAAAAATTGAAAAGTGGATTAATCAAGCAGAGTATGTCTGTGGGCATAATATAGTTGCTCACGATATTCCCTTTTTAGAAAAAGAACTTGGGCATGAAATTTTTAGAAATAAAAAAATAGTAGATACCCTGCTTTGGTCTCCATTACTTTTTAGTGATAATCCGTATCATAAATTAGTAAAAGGCTACAAAATTGTTAACGATAGTGATTATAATAATCCTCTTTCAGACTGTAAGCTTACAAAACAACTATTAATTGATGAACTCAATAAATTCAATGAATTAGACACTATTATTCAACAAATTTATGCTAGTTTACTTTTAAGTTCAAATGCTTATTCGGGATTTTTAGAATTAATTAATTTTAGAAAACGAAATATGGATGCTGCTAAAGAAATCGGTAATTTTTTCAAGAATAAAATCTGTGACAGTGCCAATATTTTTCAAATTGCAAAAAGCAACCCTATTGAATTAGCCTATGCATTTTCACTAATAAACACTAAAGAAGATAAATCTGTTCTAGCATATTGGATAAATAATACGCTTCCTAAAACACAACAAATATTAGATAACATAAGATTTAAATTTTGTGGAAAACCAAGTTGTACCTATTGTAATTCAAATCTAAATCCTAAAAAAGCACTACAATCCTATTTTGGTTATAAAGACTTCAGAAAATTTGAGCAAAACGAAGAAATAAGTTTACAAGAAAAAACTGTTAGAGCTGGATTAAGCACAACTTCATTTGTTGCTGTTTTTCCAACTGGAGGAGGAAAATCACTTACCTTTCAATTACCTGCCTTAATGAAAGGAGCTTTATCTCGTCAATTAACTGTTGTTATATCTCCTTTGGTCTCGTTAATGAAAGATCAGGTTGAGAACCTTGAAAAACGCTTTGATATTACAAAAGCTGTGGCTATAAACGGCTTGTTATCTCCATTAGAGAGACAAGATGCTATTGAAAGAGTAGAAAAAGGAGATGTACAATTATTATACTTATCTCCTGAATCTTTGCGGTCTCCTACAATATCAAAGATTTTAAAACGACGTTCAATTGCAAGATTCGTAATAGATGAAGCACATTGTTTTTCTTCTTGGGGACAAGATTTTAGAGTTGATTATTTATACATAGCAGATTTTATTAAAGAACTTGAAGAAAATATGATGTTTGATAAAATACCTGTTTCGTGTTTTACTGCAACAGCAAAACCTCAAGTAATAGAAGATATTAAAACATACTTTAAAAATAAACTCAATATTGAATTGAGTGAATTTGTAACCAGAGCAAGTAGAACCAACTTAAAATATGAAGTAATAGAAATTGAAGACCCTAATAGAAAGATGAATGCATTACTCAAACTATTAGAACGTTGTGAGAAACCTGCAATTATCTACGCATCAAGAACTAAAAGAGTTGAAGAAATACATGGTTTAATAGAAAAAGTTGGCTTTAACGCTACCTATTTTCATGGTAAATTAGATAAGGATGTAAAGAAAGATTACATGGATGCCTTTATGAATAATGAAAAAGATATTATTGTAGCAACATCAGCTTTTGGAATGGGAGTAGATAAAGACGATGTAAAATCTGTAATTCATTACAATATATCCGATTCTTTAGAAAACTATGTACAAGAAGCAGGAAGGGCAGGAAGAGATAAAAAAATACAAGCGAATTGTTATATTTTGTTTAACGAACAAGATTTAAACAAACATTTTAGCTTGTTACAACAAACTAAAATTAATCAAAAAGAGATTCAGCAAATTTGGCAAGCACTTAAATATTTATCTAAATATAGAAAAACAAAGAAAATAAGTAACTCTGCATTAGAAATTGCACAAAAAGCAGGTTGGGATACTGAAATTCAAGAATTAGAAACTAGAGTCAAGACATCCGTTGCAGCATTGGAAGATCAAGGTTTTTTAAAACGAAAACAAAACTCACCAAGCATATTTGCAAATAGTTTGATGGTTCCAAACATTTCTAAAGCTCTAGAAAAAATACATCAAAGTAAAGGTATAACAGAAATTCAAATTCAGCATTGCTCAAGAGTTCTTCAACGTATAGTTAAGGATGACGAATGTAGAATTGATTATTTGGCAGATAGAACTGGATTGAAGCTTAAAGAAATAAGAGATGTTATTGACATATTAAGAAACTTACAAATTCTTGGAGATGCAAAAGATTTAACTGCATTTATTAATTTGACACAGTCTGTCAATAGTTCAAAAAAAATACTCGAACGCTATCGGAAAATTGAAATAGCCATGCATAAAACATTGCCTAAAATCATTAAAATTTCCATGAGGCAATTAAATCAAAACATAATTGATTATGGTGTCGAAAAAACATCCATTGATGCAATTAGGAATATTCTTAATTATTGGGAAATCAGAAATTTTATTCAAAAAAAACGTGTTGACCGAGAAAATGATTTATTTCAAATAAAAGTTAAACAGTATGATTCATTAACTGAAGATATAAAATGGAGACACGAATTGACATTAGACGTCTATGAACTACTTGAAAAATTCCATAAAGAGCAAAAGGAGAAACTAAAAACTCAAGATAAAAAAGAATTTCCAGTTAGTTTTTCAATGCTAGAACTCAAAAATTCCAATCAACTATTTGGTCAAATAAAAGAGGAAGATATTAAACGGTATGAGAAAACATTATTGTTTTTAAATCAAATAAAATCAATAAAGTTAGAAGGTGGTTTCATGGTAACATATAATAGGTTGAATATTGAAGAAATTAACGTTGCAATACCAAGATTCACAAATGAGAATTTCAAGAAAATGGGGCAACATTACCACCATAAAACAGAACAAATTCATATTGTTGGAGAATATGCCAAAAGAAGACTTCAAAACTATGAATCTGCCTTAGCATACGTTAATGACTATTTTAGTCAACCTTATGAAGAATTTTTATCTAAATACTTTCCAAGACGAAAAAAGGAAATTGGAACACCATTAACCCCTACTCGACTCAAAGAAATAATAGGAGAATTAGACACAGACCAATCGAGAATTGTAAATGATGGAAAATCTAACAATATATTAGTCTTAGCTGGTCCTGGAAGTGGAAAAACCAAAGTTTTGGTTCATAAAATCGCTAGTTTATTGTTATTAGAAGATATTAAACCTGAACAATTTTTAATGCTTACATTTTCAAAAGCAGCTTCTTTAGAATTTAGAGCTAGAGCCCGAAAACTTGTTCCTGAATATACTGGACTTATTAAAATCACAACTTTTCACGGTTTTTGCTTTCAATTAATGGGACAGTTGGGTGATTTAAAGAAATCTGAAAATGTGATTCAAGATTGTATTAATGCAATTAATGCTGAAGAAATTGATATCTCATCTATTATTAATAAAAGTGTTTTGCTTTTGGATGAATTTCAAGATGTAAACAATATTGAATGGAAACTAATTCAAACAATAATAAAAAAAGCAGGAAATATTAGGGTAATTGCAGTTGGTGATGACGATCAAAATATATATGGATTCAGAGGTTCATCTAACAAGAATATGCTAGAGTTTAAAGAGAAGTATAATGCTACTCAATATTCTTTAATTAAAAATTACAGAAGCAGTTCAAACATTGTTCACTTTAATAATAAATTACTTAATAGAATACCAAATCGCTTAAAAACTCAAGTGTTAGAACCTGTTAATAAACAAAGTTCTCCGAATATCAAATTGATTAAATATACTACTCCTTTTTTGGAAAAATCACTGGCAAAAGCAGTCGTTAAAGACAATTTCAACGGAACTAGAGCTATTTTAGTTAGAACAAATAAACAAGCTTTAATGCTCAATACTTTTCTAAATGAACTCAATCAAAAAACAAGATTAATTACTGGACTCAAAGGATTTAGCTTAGATCATTTATTTGAATTGAGAACCTTTACGGAATTTCTTCAACAGAAAAAAAATGATGCAGGGATAATTTTTAATAAGGAGTGGAATGAAGCAAAAAACTATTTTAAGTTAATACATCACTCAAGTAGTCATATTGATATTTGTTTAAAAATTATCCTGAAATTTGAAGTGAATTATGAAAAACAAAAACAACTCATAGACTGGTACGAATATATTCGAGAAATAAAAATGGAAGATGCTATAAATGCGGATGCAAATGCAATTATTATAGCAACCATGCACAAAGCAAAAGGGAAAGAATTTGACCATGTATATTTACTTTTAGAAAATTACAACTTCAATAATGTAGAGTCTAAACGAGTTTTATATGTTGGTTGTTCTAGAGCCAAAAAAAGTTTACAAATACATTGCAATTCCTCTTTTTTTGATGGCTTTAATTCTGACAAACTAGAGATAATCAGGTATGAAGGAAAAACAGAACAACCAAAATACTTTGAGATAATATTAGAACACAAAGACATTAACTTAGGTTCACAAAAATATTTTAAAACATTAGAAAAAATCAATACGCTAAAATCTGGTGATAATCTAATGAAAGACACAGTACAATTTACCAATAGCGTAGGTATCGGACTTGCCAAACAAGATGGAGGAAATGTGTTATTGTTTTCAAAAAAATTTATAAATAATAAATATAACCTTTTTCTTAAAGATGGCTATCAGCTAACAGGCGGAACTGTAGCGTATTTAGTTTATTGGTTTGATAAAGAAAGTGATAAAGAATATAAAATTGTGTTACCTAAATTACATTTTAAGAAAAATGAAGATAAATAATGTGCTACTTAGTATAAAAAACAATATTTTATATACATACCGC
>WFNC01000359.1 GCA_015488785.1 Flavobacteriales bacterium
GAGCGTTGTGGTTCTGGACCAGAAATAATTGCCAAATACTTATACTCTAAGTTTGTTTCTAATGCAGGAGCATCAAAACGAGAAAGAAGTCCGAGGTAGTGATAGTTTTCTTTTAGACCTCCATGGCTTAGCTTACCTCCTAAAGATTCATTAAATTCTTCATTATCTGGAATCCAACATTGGGTGAATTTGTCAATGTATTTTTTATGAAAATTATACAATATACGATCGACTCCAAAAGGAGCTTGAATATTTATTTGATGACTAATATAAATTGAGGGGATTTTATTAGCGTATAAACCAAAGCGATTATCAGCAATTACTAAATCAAAGCCATATTTATCAATTAATCTATCTAATTCTTTCTTTTCGGAATGGATTCGATTCAAAATTTTAGGAATTTGAATTCCCATTTTAAATACCATGTTTTTAGAAGAAGGGTAGGAAATATTATATCCTTTAAATGGAATGTAAGTTACATTACTTAGTTCTTGTTCTAGTAATTTTCTTTGAACTTTATTAGCGCCAATCCAAATCTTTAAACCTAAAGCTTGCAGTGTTTTTATTATGGGAATACAGCGAGTGGTATGCCCCAGTCCCCAGTCTAATGGACTTATAAATACTTTCTTATCTTCTAACATATAAGTTCAGTTATAAAAAAAAGCCATAAATCTTTCGATTATGGCTTTTTTTTTAAATTATTATATTTTATATTTCAGCTTTTAAATCATAGTAGATTCTAATCTGTATAGAATCTTGACCTACCATTTGTTTTACAGTAACAACTCCGTCTTCCGCATTTTCAATATTCTCGAAAGGATTAAAAATTCCTGTAAAAATTAAATCACTTCCAGTGTCGCAAGTAAAATCTGAGTCACCATCTTCATCAATTAATTCATAAACATAATTTTTATTATACAACTTTACAGCTCCTGGAGCTATCCATTTGGTTATTGTATTGTATTCTTGGTCTTCATTTACAGTACTTTCAAAAAACCAATCATTGGCATCAAGTTCTTTAATTCTTAAGATTAAATCAGCAGGTTCATAATTTGGTGTTACGCACCAATACTGATCCCAATCATCTCCGTTTTCTTGGCGATTGTAATAAGTAACTTCATAAGCATTAGTAAATGCAAATTTACAGTCTTCTTCAACTATATAATCGATAGTAGCATTATAAAATGGGGAATCAAAATCATTACATCCTCCTTTTTTATCTTCTCTGACTAAATTTGGGTCTTCTTTTTTATAACAAGAATTAAGTACTAGAGCACTAGAAGCTATTCCTAATATAAATAAACCTTTAAAAAATGTTTTTTTCATCTTGAAATTATTTTATAATATAATGAAGAACTAATTGACTTCCACCTGCAACTGTTGTAATTGTACCGTTATTTTGACCATTGTTAATCTCTTCTACGGGGTTAAATGTTCCGTTAGAAATTGGATCGTTTGGAGAAGCAGAATCATAGTCGTCTAAATTCCATTTGTAAACTTTATTTTCTAATCTTATTTCTCTTGCTTCGTTCCAAAATGCAGGAGTATTAGAATCTTGATTACTTCTTTCTGCTCCCTGCATTACTTTAATTGCGGAACTAAGAACAGTTACATTTAAAATTAAATCTGCATTTGTAGTATTTCCGAATCCAAAATCCCAAGTTGTATTTCCATCTTCATCTGGGTAATAAGTAATTTCATAAGATGTTACATAAGCATATTTACAATCAGAATTTCCCGCTGCATTTGCATCGTAATAAGGTGAGTCAATATCGTTACATCCTCTATTATAATCAGCTAGGCTAGCTCCTTCAACTTTATCGGGTAGAGGAGGAAATGTTTTTTTACAACCACTAGAAACCAACATTACAGAAGAAAAAGCAACTAAGGAAATTATTTTTTTATATTTCTTAATCATAATTTAATGTTTTATTGGTGAATAGAATAAGAAATAACCAATTGGCTACCTCCAGCTGTTGTTGTAACCGTTCCTGTTCCTGTAGTAGCACTTAACAAGGTAAAAGGATTAAATGTTCCATTAGAAATTGGATCATCAGGAGTCGAAGAGTCATAATCAACTAATTCCCAGTCATAATTCATGTTTTTCAACTTAACAGAACCAGCTTCTTGCCATACCGCAGGTGAACTCGGATCTTGGTTAGAAATTTCAGCTCCTTCAAAAATGGCATTTGAAGATGCAGATTCTTTAACTTTTAATATTAAATCAGCATTTGTAGTACTTCCAAATCCATAATCCCAATCAGAACCATTATCAGAAGATGGGTAATAAGAAATCTCATAAGAAGTGACATATACATATTCGCAAGAGTTGTCATTCGAATTTGCGTTGGGATCGTAATTTGGAGAATCTTGATCGGTACAACCTGTTACGGTCGCTCCTCCGCCATTATTTCCACCTCCGTTATTTCCTGAGCCTCCATTGTTAGATCCTCCGTTGTTTCCGTTTCCTCCATTAGCGTCAGTATTATCACCACGCATTGGAGTTATTGTTTTTGCAGGTGGATCTGTTTTTCTACAAGATTCAACTGTAAATACTGCTGTAGCTAAAAAGGCTAAGGTCGAAATTTGAATTAATGTTTTTTTCATTGTGTCTGTGTTTTAGTAGTCTGTTGTTTTAAAAAGCGAATCCTACACCAATGTTTCCACTAAGTGCTACTCGATGCATTTCTTTAAAGTTCTGCATTTTGTCAAAAAAGAGGGTAGTAACACCAGCTTTAAACATAAGTCCTCCTTCTTCTTTTTGGTATCTGTACTCTAGATTTACGTGTCCAAACCATTCTGTAATTGTTTTTAAACGTACTTCTAAAGGTTGAATTGGTAAGTTGTTTTTATGGATAACTAAATCGTTTACCATGTAATTGTAATAAGTTGATCCAACGCCAAAAGAAATATTGTGTTCGTCAAAACTCTTAACTAAATTAAGCGCTAGAGGAACCATATAATCCTTGGTTTTTCTAACTTGTGTAAAACCTGGCCAAAGTGAAAACCCAATACTTGGATTAATTGAAAGGTCATCGTTTAATTTAATCAAAGCCCTTTCATAATTAATGGAATAGAACAATCCTTTTCCTCCTAATTCTAAGTAAACAAGATTTTTTGCTTTAGAAGATTTAGAAAATCCAAACTTTCCTAATAGTCTATCTTGTGCAAAGCTAGAAGTAGAAAATGAAAAAATAATTAAAATGAATAAAATATTTTTTAAACTCATAAAAGAGATTTTAGTGTGTGTGTTTAGTTTAGTTTTAACCGACTTTAAAATTAATAAAGAAAGTTTTTAAATACAAATTAATGCTATAGAAATTTGAATAGTTTTAGATTTAGATTCCGTTTTCGATACCATTAAAGACTATAAAGATATTATTTTTTTTGGAATTAACAATTATTTTATAACTTAGTAGCATTATTAAAGCCTAATTATTATGATTTTTAGTCATTATTAGGGTTGTTAAAAATAGAAAATGACGGTAGAACATTTAATTGAAAAGTACACAAACAAAGATTCTAAATTTATTGAGATTGATGGTGTAAACGTTCACTATAGAGTAGAGGGGAAGGGAGAACCTATTTTATTAATACATGGAACATTTTCTTCTTTACATACTTATGACGATTGGACTTCTATTTTAAAGCACAATTATAAAGTTATACGTTTAGATTTGCCAGGCTTTGGACTTACAGGTCCTCATCCAAAAAATAAATATTCAACAGAAAATTACATTGACTTTATTGATGAATTTTTAGACATTTTAACAATTGATAGTTGTGCTGTTGTTGGAAATTCACTTGGCGGTTGGATGGCTTGGGAATTGGCTTTGAAACATCCAACAAGAGTAAGTAAATTGATACTTATAGATGCTGCAGGATATATAAATGATCGAAATTTCCCTTTACCTTTTGTTATTGCTCAAACTCCTGTTTTGAGAAATGTATTTAATTACGTTCCTAAAGCTGTTGTTCGGCGTTTTGTTCGTCAAGTGTTTTATGATCAAAGTAAAGTTACCGAAGAAGTTATTGATCGTCATTTTGATTTGTTTCACAGAGATGGAAATATGGCTGCTTTTGTAAAAATAGCTAATTCTCATTTTGTACAAAATACACATAACCTACATCAACTTACTATTCCTGTTTTGATTATGTGGGGAGAAAAAGATAACTGGTTGAGTGTTGGTCATGCCAGTAAATTCGGAGAGGATATTCCTAATTCCAAAGTGATTATTTATAAAAATGTAGGTCACATTGCAATGGAAGAAATACCAGAACAATCGTCAGATGATTTGATTGAATTTTTGAATAGTAATTAACTTATATATAGAGAGTTAAAGTATTTTATTTAAATTCTATATTTAGCTTATTTTATTGTTTTATAATGTAAGC
>WFNC01000360.1 GCA_015488785.1 Flavobacteriales bacterium
AACGGATATTATGGTTGCAACTACCGTTATTGAAGTAGGCGTAAATGTTCCCAATGCATCGGTTATGGTAATCGAAAGTGCCGAAAAATTTGGATTATCAGCTTTACATCAATTAAGAGGTAGAGTTGGGAGAGGGGCAGAACAGTCTTATTGTATTTTGATGACAAGTTATAAATTGTCTGAGAATGGAAAAAAGAGAATTGAAACAATGGTCAGAACAAGCGATGGATTTGTAATCGCTGAGGAGGATTTAAAAATGAGAGGTCCTGGGGATATTATGGGAACACAGCAAAGTGGATTGCTGGATCTAAAAATCGCTGATTTAGCTAAAGACGGACAAATTGTACAACAAGCAAAAGATGCGGCTTCTTCAATTCTGAAAGAAGACCCCAATTTAAAGCACAAAAGGAATTATTATATTCGCCAAGAGCTTATTTACAAAATGAAAGAAAAACCAAATTGGAGTAAAATTAGTTAGTTTTTTTATTCTCAATCAATTAAAGATTCGCCATTCAAATCTGTAGTTAAAATATCACTCATTAAATCAAAAAATGGTCTAAGTACTTTGAATGAAGCATCTACTTCTTTTAAAAAGTTAGGAGCTAAGACTTCTTCATCTGTAAAATTTCGAACAGCAACAAACCCTTTCTTTCTGATTAAATCTATAGCGGGATGTTTTTTATCAAAACCTCTAGGAGCGGTTTTTAATTCGTAAGGTTCGAAGCTGCCTCCAAAATGTTTTATAAAGTTTTTATCAGCAAGAATTGCTCTAATTTCTGAATCGTCAATTTCAAATTCTTTTCTAATTCTATATAAATCCTCTTTATTTGGTTCCCAAAAACCACCTGCCAAAAAGCTTTCTCCTGGTCTAATTCTTAAATAATAGCCTCCTCGTAAGTGAGCTCCAAGTCTAGAAAACGAACCTGCAAAATGATGTTGATAAGGAGTTTTATCTTTTGAAAAACGAACATCTCTATAAATTCGATACAATTTAAAATGATCAATCTCATCATGTTTTTCCAAATCTTCTCTTATCGAAGCGTACATTTCTTTCGCATTGTCTTGTGCTATTTTAAAAACAGGTTTTGTTTCTGAAAACCACTCTCTATTGTTATTTTTCTTTAAATCCTTTAGATATTTCAGACTACTTTTGTTGAATAACATAATGCTTTTATTTAATTAAATCTTCTTTAGACTTTGGTCGTTTGGAACTAAACCAATTAAAATAAGATAACTTTCTTTTCTCTTTATTAACTTCAATCAAAGGATTCATCGTCGCTTTAGCTTTATTATAATACTTAATGTTTTTGATTTGATTATCTTTTAAAGTAATTTTAATATTGGCACATTCCGTATGACTCAAATCTGTTATGGGCTTGTTTTCTTCTCCCATAAAGTAAAGGATTTCACCATTTCCATTTACAAAAATAGTTTCTATTTCACTGTCTTTATTAAAAATACCTTCTATCGTTTTTCCTTGTATTTGATTGTAATTATTAAGCGAATCTGCCTCAGATATTATAGCTGCTTTTTTATTGATATATAAACGTTCAACTGTTCCATCATGTGTACTAATTTTTATTTCTTTACCTGTCATTTGACTAGAGTCAGACCAAATTATGGGATCTATCATAAAATACATCATCGAATCTAATTCAGAATAGACAAGAGAATCGCAACTAGCTTGCAAATCCTTTTTGTATAATAGTACATGATGATAACACCTAAATGTATTTTTTTGAGTTGCCGAATCTTGTTTTATAATTAAAGTATCTGCGGTTAAATACAACGTGTCGGAATCAAAATATTGCGTTAGTAAAGCACACTCAGTTACTAATGACGAATCATTTATTTCATTGTAAAAAGCATAATCTCCTTCTATGTCAACTTTATTTATCGTATCCCTTATCAATACATTACCAAAAGCTTCTCCAATACCTATATTTCTATCGTAGTAAATACTATCCCCAGAAAGTGTTTGTTCTTTGGTTTGAAAATATGCATTTTGCCAAAAAGCCGTTTGTTCGTTTTGTGTATCGTACCAACCGTGCTCACAATAAATAAAATTGCTATCATTTGTAATCGTTGTCGCTCCATGAAAAAAAGTAATTTCAGATGTTGTATTATAAATTAGCGTATCGGATTCAATCACATATTTAGGATTTGTCAGCTTTACAGAATCTTTAAAAAAGAGTGTTTTTGAATTACCATGATACGAACCAATTTTACTAACTAAAACGTTATTATTTTCTAAACTCGTGATTGTTGCTCCGTTGGAATAACTTCCAATTTTAGAACTCATATCATAATTTAATTGACTGGTAACTAAGTTTAATTTTCCATCAGTAAAATCTACATTCCCTTTTAATTTTGCTAGTTTTTCTTTTCCCAAATAAACTAATGAATCACTAGAAACACGCATTGAATCCCCTTTTACAATTCTAATATGACCAAAAGCTTCAAAAGAGTTTGAAGATAGAAAGAGTAGGGCAGTGTCACAATACATAAAGGCACTGTCGTGTTCAAAGACAACATCTCCGATAAGTTGCTGAGCATCTTTTATTTCTTTATCAAAAACAAGAGAATTAGCTTTAACGATTCTAATTTTTTTCTCTTGTCCTAAACAGAAAATTGTGCTAATTATTAAAAGGAATAAAGTAAAATATTTAAACATTATAATTGGTAAATTGTTTATTCAAGGCTTTAGTGTGTCTATCCATTTTATTGATAATTAAAACGAATCAACAATAATTACACCGTCTTTCATTGTTAATTTTCGGTCAGCCATTTCTGCCAATTCTTCATTGTGCGTGACGATTATAAACGTTTGTTGAAATTCGTCTCTCAAATCAAAAAATAATTGATGAAGTTCTTTAGCATTTTTAGAATCCAAGTTCCCACTTGGTTCATCGGCTAGAATAACCAATGGATCATTAATCAAAGCCCTCGCAACACTAACTCTTTGTTGTTCTCCTCCCGAAAGCTGATTGGGCTTATGATTTGCTCGATTTTCTAGTCCTAATCGTTTTAATAATTTTAATGCTTTTTCTTCGGCTTCTTTTTTATTCTTCTTGGCAATAAAAGCTGGAATACAAATGTTTTCTAAAGCTGTAAATTCGGGTAATAAATGGTGGAACTGAAAGATAAAACCAATGTTCTTATTTCTAAAATTAGCCAATTCTTTTTTTGAAAACGATGAAACATCTTTGTCGTTAAAAAATAAATTTCCACTGTTTGGTAAATCTAACGTTCCAAGAATTTGTAACAAAGTAGTTTTTCCTGCACCAGAAGAACCTACAATAGAAACGATTTCTCCTTTTTTTATTTCAATATCTACACCTTTCAAAACTTGAAGATCTCCGTAGTATTTTTTTATTTGAGCCGTTTTTATCATTTCTAATTTAGTGTAAAATATCCTCCAAACAAATCGCTTTTCGGTTTTTTAGCAAATATACTAAATTTCAGTGTCTGCCCACATCAAATTTAATAGAACCATTTAATTTAAAATGAATTGTTTTGACTAAAAATATTTTTGAGTAATAAATTTAACGTAATCTCCAATTCATTCGCTTGTTTAAAAGGTAGAATATTAAAATTATTAGCTCCAATACTGTTTGTTATTCTATGCTGCTGAATAGATTGAATGTCATAATTTATAAAATAAAACTGAGCTAAATATTCTTGTTCTGTTTGACCAGGAGTAGGAACAAATAGCACAGGTTTTTGCAAAATAGACAAATCCATTATTGACGAGTAACCGGGTCTGCAAATTATATTTTCTGACAAACTGATTAACTCCATCATTTTATTCGTTTCTAAATGAGAATAGTAATCTATATTCTTAATTGATTTTGATTTTCCTTCTAATGGTTTACCCCCCAGAATTGCGCATTTTTCTTTTTTATTTTCAAACAAATCAATAATTTTTTCCTCAAAAATAGAGCGTTGTGGTTCTGGACCAGAAATAATTGCCAAATACTTATACTCTAAGTTTGTTTCTAATGCAGGAGCATCAAAACGAGAAAGAAGTCCAATGTAGTGATAGTTTTCTTTTAGACCTCCATGGCTTAGCTTACCTCCTAAAGATTCATTAAATCCTTCATTATCTGGAATCCAACATTGGATGAATTTGTCAATGTATTTTTTATGAAAATTATACAATATACGATCGACTCCAAAAGGAGCTTGTATGTTTATTTGATGACTAATATAAATTGAGGGGATTTTATTAGCGTATAAACCAAATCGATTGTCAGCAATTACTAAATCAAAGCCATATTTATCAATTAATCTATCTAATTCTTTCTTTTCGGAATGGATTCGATTCAAAATTTTGGGAATTTGAATTCCCATTTTAAATACCATGTTTTTAGAAGAAGGGTA
>WFNC01000361.1 GCA_015488785.1 Flavobacteriales bacterium
AAAACTTCAAAAGCATTTTTAGAATGATCGTTTAATTCTAATTTAAACTCAGTATGATGAATATCTCCCGAAAAATGAATGTTCTCAATTTCGTTATATATTTTCAATATTTCTTCACCTCCTTCAGCCAACAAAAGTTTTTTGTAACTCTCAGGTAACTGTTTCATATCAGAAACAATGTTACCGTAAACAGGAGTGTTAATCGATAAACTAGATGATGACAAATGTGAACCATTGGCTAATTCTTGAATCAATGTTTCGTTTAAGGATGCAAACATTTTATTTTCAGATATTCCAATAAAAGTATTTTCAACAGCATAATAATTACCAATAGCTTGTACCGCTTCATTACTTGTTAATGCAGTTTTGAGCAAATCAGCATCTTTTATTCCACAAGTTAAAACATACTTAGGTTGATCTTCATAAGAAAAATTACCATCATGCATTACTTTTACATTTTCTACATCTAACAAAGAAAAAGCAAATTCACCAGTCAACAATTTCGTAATATCATCTTTTTTTAGACCAATTTTTTCCAATTCGTCTTCGTAATCACCGTGCTCCGATTTAGTTTGTTCTGCTATATTCAAAAAAGCATCTAAATTAAGAGAAGCAGTACCAAATAAAATTGCTTTTTGGTCAATGGTCAAATAATTCATAAATGATTTGTCAACCGTATTTTCATTCACGCTGTTAAACTTTGAAGAAGTAAAGTTTTCACCCTCTAAATCTGAAGTAAATGTAAAATCACCATCGTTAAAATTTGCGTTTGCCACAACAGTTACGCCGTCATAAGCATCCATCAACTCTTTCTCCATTGTCGTTTGACTAAGAATATTAGACAAGTTAGTATAAGTGTCCATAAAAACAAGCGAAGTGAAGTCACTGCTATTATTCAAGAAAGACTGAAGCTTATCATTTGAAGGAGAATCAACGTTTTTACTGTTCAATAAAGTCAACGCTTCATCTTTAGCGCCACTTTGAGCATATACAGAAACCAATTGCTGATCGTCCCAAGCAAAAAACAACTCTTCTGTACTTCCAGGAACCGTTCCTTTAAGAATCGAAACAGCTCCTTCTGTTTGCACTTTGCCACCAAAATATAAACACAAAGAAGATCCTATTTTCTTCGCATCCAAAACTTCAAAAACAGAAACTACAGATTCAAAAGAACCATCTTCTTTCGTTGTAACAGCAAAAGGAATGTTACCTTCCAATTTTATACCTTGAGCTTCAGAATTCAAATGTTGATGAATTTGAGAATTAACCATCATTTTTATTTGAGCAGGTAAATCTTCCGATTTTTCAATGTTCGATTTAGCCAAGAGCTCCATTAGATTAACCGAAGAAAAAACGGCAGGATGTTTTATAGAAGCCAAAATGTTAAATTCGGGGCTATTGCTAGTCTGATTTTTCTCTTTCGAATCGCCACAACTAGTGATTAATAATAAAGACGAAATAGCAATTCCGCTTAATAGGGTTTTAAAATGCTGCATATATTTTTTAGTATAATTACACAAACTTAGGTTTTTATACTGTAAGTACAAAAAATAAAAAGGCGTTTTTTTATTTGGTTTGTGATTAGTTTAAGTATATATTATAACTTCGCAAAAAAAAACAAGAATAATGAGAACAAAAAAAGATTATTTTCTTTTAATGCTAAAAGGTATGGCAATGGGCGCTGCCGATGTCGTTCCAGGAGTTTCTGGAGGAACTATTGCTTTTATTTCTGGAATTTACGAAGAGTTAATTTCAACAATTGGAGGAGTCAATTTATCATTGCTCAAAACCTTAAAAGAAGAAGGTTTAGCTTCAGCTTGGAAAGCGTTAAACGGAAACTTTATAGCCGCTTTATTTCTAGGAATTTTCATAAGCATAGCATCATTGGCAAAAGTGATTTCAATCTTATTAGTCACACAACCCGTTTTATTGTGGAGCTTCTTTTTTGGTTTGGTAGTCGCCAGCGTATTGTTTGTAGGACGGCAAGTAAAATCTTGGAATTTCAAGTCAATTATAAGCTTAATACTAGGTACAGCATTTGCTTTTTACATCACCATTTTACCTCCATTAGCCCAAAGTGATGCTCCATTTTATATTTTTATATCGGGTATGATAGCCATTTGTGCCATGATTTTACCAGGGATTTCAGGAAGTTTTATTTTGCTAATTCTAGGTTCATATCAAACCGTTTTAGGAGCTGTAAAAGACCGAGAAATTATCACTATTGCAACATTTATGGCAGGCTGTGTTGTAGGATTATTAGCGTTTAGTAAAGTTTTAAAATGGACTTTCGAAAAATTTCATGACCTTACCATAGCCGTTCTAACAGGTTTTTTAGTTGGGTCATTAAACAAAATTTGGCCTTGGAAAAAAGTCGATA
>WFNC01000362.1 GCA_015488785.1 Flavobacteriales bacterium
AATGTTTAATCCTCTAATCGTTTTTTTTGTAAAATATACGATGCATAATATACAATGTTATTTTTGATTCTTAAATTCATTGAACACAAAAAAATATCCTTTTTACGAAAAATTAAATTGTCTCCATCACAAAACCTGTAGACCTTTAATGATAGAAAAGTTTAATCTATTACCTTAATTTTAGCTATAAAAACAACGGATTTTGACTTTTTTACTTCCAAAACATTAACAATTATTTCCCAATTAGCTTCTCAAAAAAAATTAACTATTCAAATCTACAATATTGAATTCGACTTTGGCTTCAACCATTTCTTCTTGCATTCCTTTTGGGAACTCTTCTTTCATTATTCTTACGATTTCATCGCAAACGGCTTCTTCTACCTTTTTTTTCCTTTTTGTTTTAGATAACATTACGTCTGCTATTAAACCAACCAATTCCCCTTTGTGCGCCTTTACGACTTCTTCTGGATTTGTAACATCTATGTCAATTGTAATTCTCATCATAACTCTAAATTTAAGTCAATTCTACTGTTATAGTACTATTAAGTTTAATTATTTTATCTTTTAATTCTTGAAGTTCTTCATAAGAAAGTAAATATTTATTTAACTCGATAGAAATTAAATTATTTTCAATTGTAATAATATCGATTGTACTCATTTTTTTCTCTATAGAAATCAAACGGTTTTCTTTATTAAATATTACCTTTTCATTTTCAAAAATATAGATAAATGAATCATCTACAATATCAAAGCTTTCTTTTTTTAATGCTTTAATTCTTTTTGAAGTATTAATAATGGTATAAACTCCAAATACAATCATTAAAATAGACATTAAATTATCGCCTAGTAATTGAAATATTTCAAGATTAAAACCGCTACTATTTGCAGACATAATAATTCTTATTACTCCAAAAACAATGATAATTGGAGCAATAAAATAACCATTAGCCGCTTTTCCTATCGCTTTTTTTGTGGTGTACATAAACAATCTATTTTCAAAAAAAAATCCCAATACAAAATCATGTATTGGGATTTAGTAAATTATAAAACAGAAGATTTATCCTGCTAAAACAATCACGTTATTATTAAGCACTTCAACTACTCCACCTTTTACCTCAAAAGTTTGTTCGCCTTTACTTGTTGTAACAACTACTTGTCCTTTTTGCAATGTTGTAATAAACGGTGCGTGATCATTTAAAATACCGATTAATCCAGACACTCCAGGAACTACGATGCTATCGGCAGTACCTTTAAATAGATTTTCATCTGGTGTTATTATTTCAATATTCATGTTTATTCAGTTTTTAAATTATTTTGTTTCTGCTAACATTTTCTCTCCAGCTTCGATGACTTCTTCCATCGATCCTTTTAAGTTAAATGCTGCTTCTGGATATTGATCTACTTCTCCACTAAGAATCATTTTGAATCCTTTGATTGTATCTTCAATAGAAACTAAACATCCTTTCAAACCTGTAAACTGTTCTGCTACGTGGAAAGGTTGAGATAAGAAACGTTGAATTCTTCTTGCTCTATGTACAACTAATTTATCTTCTTCAGATAATTCATCCATACCTAGAATTGCAATAATATCTTGTAATTCTTTGTAAGACTGTAAGTTCATTTTTACTGCTTGAGCAGTGTCGTAATGATCGTTACCTAAAATTTGAGGAGTTAAAATTCTAGAAGTAGAATCCAATGGATCAACTGCTGGATAAATTCCTAACTCTGCAATTTTACGCGACAATACTGTTGTTGCATCTAAGTGAGCAAATGTTGCTGCTGGTGCTGGATCTGTTAAATCATCTGCTGGTACATAAACTGCTTGTACCGATGTAATAGAACCTCTTTTAGTAGAAGTAATACGTTCTTGCATTGATCCCATTTCCGAAGCTAATGTCGGTTGGTAACCTACTGCAGAAGGCATACGTCCTAATAGTGCTGATACTTCTGAACCTGCTTGTGTAAATCTAAAGATATTATCGATAAAGAAAAGGATATCTTTTCCTTGTCCATCATCTCCTCCATCACGGAAATACTCTGCTAATGTCAATCCTGACAATGCAACACGAGCACGTGCTCCAGGAGGCTCATTCATTTGACCAAAAACAAATGTTGCTTTTGAACTTTCTAATTCTTTTTTGTCGATAAGATTTAAATCCCATCCACCTTCTTTCATTGATTTTTCGAAAGCTTCTCCATATCTGATAATACCAGACTCAATCATTTCTCTCAATAAATCGTTTCCTTCACGTGTTCTTTCTCCAACTCCTGCGAAAACAGATATACCATCGTAACCTTTGGCAATGTTATTAATCAACTCTTGAATAAGAACTGTTTTACCAACTCCTGCTCCACCAAACAATCCAATTTTACCTCCTTTTGCGTAAGGTTCAATTAAATCAATAACTTTAATTCCTGTATATAAAACTTCTGTAGAAGTAGAAAGGTTTTCAAACTTAGGAGCATCTTGATGGATACTTCTTCCGTTTGTTCTGTCACAATCTCCAATTCCGTCGATAGTATCTCCAATTACGTTAAATAATCTTCCTTTTACTTGATCTCCTGTTGGCATCATAATAGGATTCCCTGTTCCTATAGCTTCCATTCCTCTACTCAATCCATCGGTAGAGTCCATTGAAATCGTTCTAACTGAACTTTGACCAATGTGTAATTGACATTCTACAACTAATACTGTTCCATCCTCTTTTGTGATTTCTATAGCATCTAAAATTGCGGGTAATGCACCAGCTCCTTCAAAGCTGATATCTACTACAGGTCCAATTACCTGAGCTACTTTTCCTTTTAATTGTGACATTTCTTATATCTTTTAATAAAATCTATTATAATTAATTTTGTGCAAAAATACTATATTTTATTATTCTACAATACTTTGAACCATTAAATATTTATTACTTATACACTTTCTTTCGTTGATTTGTTTAAAACTTGTAAAAAGAGAGCATAAAAAGCTTAATTGGAATTTTTAGTGTAAAACTGTTAAATTGCAATAATTGTTACATCGAGATATTGTTACATTCATTAATTGTTACATTATCACATTGGTAATAGCGTTAGGGATAGCAGCGGTAGCTTTTTGTGTCTTGACTTAGTTGAACTTGGTCAAAAAGAGCGATTTTATGAGCTCCTTTTTGGCTTAGGGAAACTTAGTTAAGATACAAAAACTACAAGCGTATAGCCCGCTCGAACGCCCTGATAATAAAGAAATTAATACATCTCACTCTTTTTCTCTTTGATTTAGATGCATTTCTACTTAGTTTTACGATATGGATTTTAAGTTACATTCGAATTATAAGCCTACTGGAGATCAACCTGAGGCGATTAGGCAAATTGTTGAAGGGATTAATAGTGGCGTAAAAAATCAAACTCTGCTGGGGGTTACTGGCTCGGGAAAGACTTTTACGGCTGCCAATGTGATTGCTGAAACGAATAAACCTACTTTGGTTTTGTCGCACAACAAGACTTTGGCGGCTCAATTGTATGAAGAATTTAAGGCTTTTTTTCCTGATAATGCGGTTGAATATTTTGTTTCTTATTATGATTACTATCAACCTGAAGCTTATTTGCCTACAACGGGGACGTACATTGAGAAGGATTTGTCGATTAATGATGAAATAGAAAAAATGCGTTTGAGTTGCACTTCAGCTCTGCTTTCGGGGAGGAAAGATGTGATTGTGGTTTCTTCGGTTTCGTGTATTTACGGTATTGGAAATCCCGATAGTTTTAAGAATGGGGTTGTAAATATAGAAACGGGGCAGTTATTGGCTCGAAATAAGTTTTTGCTTAAATTGGTGGAAAGTTTATATTCTAGGACGACTGTTGGCTTGGATAGAGGGCAGTTTAGAGTGAATGGCGACACGGTTTCGATTTATTTGGCTTATACTGATGTTGCGGTTAGGGTTATTTTTTGGGGCGACGAAATAGAATCGATTGAGACGTTTGACCCAACTGATAATCAATTGATTGAAACGTTTGAAAGTTATCAAATTTTTCCTGCTAATATTTTTGTTACGAGTAACGAGACCATTAAAAATGCAATTGAGCACATTCAAGATGATTTGGTAAAACAGCATGAATACTTGAAAGGAATAGGTATGAATTTGGAGGCCAAAAGACTATTGGAACGTGTGGAATATGATTTGGAAATGATGCGAGAATTAGGTTATTGTTCTGGTATTGAGAACTATTCTCGTTATTTTGACGGTAGAGCTATTGGCAGTCGTCCTTTCTGCTTATTGGATTATTTTCCTGATGATTTTTTGATGATGATTGACGAAAGTCACGTGACTCTTCCTCAGGTTAGGGCAATGTATGGTGGTGATCGTTCTCGAAAAGAAAACTTGGTAGAATATGGTTTTAGACTACCATCGGCAATGGACAATCGTCCTTTGAGGTTTGAAGAATTTGAAGGAATTGTTGACCAAACATTGTACATAAGTGCTACTCCTGCCGATTATGAGTTGGAAAAATCGGAGGGTGTGATTGTAGAACAAATTATAAGACCTACTGGCTTGCTGGATCCAATCATATATGTAAAACCGAGTTTGAATCAAATAGATGATTTATTGGAAGAGATACAACAGGTAATTGAGAAAAACGAACGAACGTTAGTCACTACTTTGACGAAAAGAATGGCGGAGGAATTGGATGTTTATTTTTCGAGAATGGGTGTAAAAAGTAACTACATTCACTCTGACGTAGATACGCTTGATAGAGTCGATATATTAGCCGATTTGAGACGAGGTACTTTTGATGTTTTGATTGGTGTAAATTTACTTCGAGAAGGACTGGATTTACCTGAAGTTTCTTTGGTTGCAATATTGGATGCTGATAAAGAAGGTTTTCTTCGAAATAAACGTTCATTAGTACAGACTGTTGGTAGAGCGGCTAGAAATGTGAATGGTAAAGTTCTAATGTATGCAGATAAGATGACTGATTCTATGAATGCTACCATTACTGAAACGAACAGAAGAAGAGCGATTCAGATGAAATACAATGAAGAACACGGAATTACTCCAACTCAGATTATAAAGAATAACGATAAAGTTTTTCAGAATAAAAAAGAAATGAGTAGCTATGACATCAATGCAAAATTAACTGCGGCAGCAGATGATCAAGCTCGTTATGAAAACCGAGATGACTTAGATCAAGCGATAAAAGATACTCGAACAAGAATGGAATACGCAGCTAAACAAGAAGATTTTATGGAAGCTGCAAGACTTAGAGATGAGTTTTTTAAACTAAAAGAAACAATGAAGAAAAAGTTTTAGTAATATAGCTTAACTTACTTATTTTTAATAAATTAAAGTAAAAAAAAACAAACACATCTCAACCTTACAACAAGTTCTTAATTTACATAATAATAAATGGAAAAAAAGTGACAAATACTTCCTCCTAGGACAAAGAAATGAAATATTGCATGGTTAAATTTTAGTTTGTTTATACTAAAAATAATAGCTCCAACGATATAAGATACTCCTCCTAAGTACAATAAATTCAATCCTTCCGAAGATAGATTTTGACCTAAAGGTTTGGCTACTAAAAGCATTATGCATCCCATAAGGACGTACATAATTGTTGAAAATACTTGATACTTACCTGCATAAAACAGTTTGAGTATTACTCCGATTAAAGCTACAATCCAAATTACGCTAAGAATAATCATTCCTATATCGTTTGGTAAAGAAACTACAGAATACGGTGTATAAGTTCCTGCGATTAATACGTAAATAGATGCATGATCTAGCACATTGAGGCGATGCCTTCTCTTATCTAATTTTGCCGAATGATAAAAAGTAGAAGCTGCATAAAGTAAAATCAAACTAGCTCCGAAAACAATAAAACTAAGCGAATGTGATAACGTATGAAACGTAAAAGCTTTAAAGACAAGTGCTATTGTTCCGATGACACTCAAACCTAACCCAAGTGCATGCGATAAGACATTAATTCTCTCTTCCTTGGGCGGATAGTATTTAATAATTTCTGGTTTTGCCATTTAGTTTTTGCAGATTAAGTTCCTTAATGTGGTAGTTTGTTTCTAAACATACCATAAATAAAGGTACCTAAAACAGCGGATAGCATAAAGACGATGAAAATGGAGTACTTCCCTCCTATCAAAACGAAAATAGGACCTGGACAAGCTCCTCCTAATCCCCAACCAAGACCAAAGATAAAACCTCCAAATAAGTATCTTCTCCAACCTTTAGCTTTATCGGAAAAAACAATTTCTTGATTTTTAACGCCTTTTAATTTTCCCGACTTCATTAATTTAACCAATAACATTCCAGAGAGAACAGAAGTTCCAATAATTCCATACATGTGAAAAGACTGAAATTTAAACATTTCATAAATTCTAAACCAACTAATCGCTTCGGATTTAAACATCGTAATGCCAAATAAAATACCAATCACCGCATATTTGATAAACTTTGCTACTTTCATAATTGCATAATATAAGGTAAAATAAAGTTCACCATTACGAGTCCCCCCGCAAAAAAACCAACTACAGCGATTAATGAAGGTACTTGAAGGTTTGACAATCCTGAAATTGCATGACCTGATGTGCAACCTCCTGCATAACGCGTTCCAAAGCCTACTAAAAGACCGCTAATCACGATGAAAAACAAACCTCGAATAGTAAACAAACTAGACCAATTAAAAATTTCTTCAGGAAAGTGAGAAACATTACCTAACGTTACATTAATATTAATCTCTTTTAATGAAGCGATAGTTTCGGGAGATAAATCAACCGTAGGATTGGGATTGATGAAAGTAACAAAAATAAAACCGCCAATCATTGCTCCTCCGGCAACAACTAGATTCCAAATTTGAGCTTTCCAATCGAATTTAAAAAAATCTAAAAACCTTCCTCCTCCAATTGCACACATTGTTCTTAGATTAGAACTCATTCCAAATGATTTCCCAAAATATAAATGCAAATACATAATAAATGTAATCATTAAACCAGAGAACCACCAAGGCCAAGGTTCAACTACTAAAAAATTATAGACAAAATTCATTTTGCAAATATAAGATTAAAACAAAAAAGTAAGCTTCTCTTCTTTAGTTTTATACATTTTTATACATTTTTATAAAATTCAACTAACTACTTAATTACAAGTCAATTAAAACCAGTCGAGATAACTAATCTAACTTTCATCAGTACTCAGAAAGCCATTTAACACTTTACAAAATGCTATAATCAATGATAAATACATAAAACGACCTTCTACTTTTCATCTTTAAAAATAGAGATTTTAAACTTTTTGTCCATTGCCAAAAATTCTAGTTCTGTGCTTTTTCCTATTCGGTAACGATTCTGAGATTTCCCTGTTTCGATTAAGCTTTCCATATCTCTCGACGATAGAATAATATTTTTGTATTTGAAGGGCAATTTAAATTTACAACCGTTACTCCAATCGCTACATCCCCAAGCGGCATGACCTCTGATAATTGTTCCTTTGCTACACTTTGGGCAAATCGTCGGCATCTTTTCTATGGGTTGTTGCTTGACTTCATGCACCAGCAAATTTACCATTTCGAAAAGTTCTTTTTTAAACTCCTCGACTTTATATTCCCCTTTTTCTATTTTTCGTAACTTACTCTCCCACTGCCCTGTTAGCTCTGCTGACTTCAATAATTCATTGTTAATTAATGAGATTAAATGAATGCCTGTTTGAGTGGCTACAATTCTCTTTTTTTCTTTCTTTATATAATTTCTACGGTTAATGGTTTCGATTATATTTGCTCGTGTAGATGGTCTTCCGATTCCATTTTCTTTCATCAAATCTCTCAGTTCATCGTCGTCCACTTCTTTACCTGCCGACTCCATTGCCCGTAGTAAAGTTCCTTCGGTATAATAGGATGGTGGTCTTGTATGCTTTTCTTGTAACTGAGGTTTATGAGGTCCTTTTTCTCCTTTTTCGAAAGTAGGCATTAGCTGTTCTTTCTTATCGCTTTCTTCCCCTTTATTTTTATCGTCTTCAAAAACTACTCGCCAACCTTTGTCTAGTATTTGCCGTCCTGTAGCTTTGAAATTAACTTCCGAAACTTTTCCCATTACAGTTGTATTACTAACGATACAATCGGGATAAAAAACAGCAATAAAACGACGCGTAATCATGTCGTATATTTTTTGTTCCTGCGGACTTATACCTGAAGGCGTTACTCCTGTTGGAATAATAGCGTGGTGATCGGTTACTTTTTTATTGTCAAATACTTTTTTTGACTTTCTTAGTTTTTGACCTATCAATGCTTCTGTAAAACGAGAATAATGGGTTAATTTCTCTAATATACCAGGTATTTTAGGATAAACATCGTCTGGTAAAAATGAGGTATCTACCCTTGGATAGGTCACTAACTTTTTTTCGTAAAGTCCTTGTATTGTGTTTAAGGTTTCTTCGGCAGATAGCCCTATTTTTTTATTTGCTTCTACTTGCAAAGAGGTTAAATCGAATAATCTAGGCGGTAATTCTTTTCCTTCTTTTTGCGTATAACTAACAACTTCAAATTCTTCTTCTTCGATTGTTTTTATAAAGTCCTCTCCCTTCTCTTTCGCTGTAATTTTTCCTTTTGTACTCGAAAACAATACGTTTCTATAAACTGTTTTTAGTTCCCAATAAGTTGAAGAGACAAAATTATCAATTTCTAATTGACGCTTCACAATCATTGCTAATGTAGGCGTTTGAACTCTTCCAACAGATAGAACTTGTCCTTTTTTTGCAAATCGAAGTGTAAACAAGCGGGTTGCATTCATTCCAAGCAACCAATCTCCAATTGCTCTGGCAGCTCCTGCGGCATAGAGGTTGTCGTATTTTGATCCTTCTTCTAAGTTTGCGAAACCTTCTTTTATGGCTTCTTCGGTAAGAGACGAAATCCAAAGTCTTTTCAGTGGTTTTGTACTTCTTGCTTGTGCTAGCACCCAACGTTGTATTAGTTCTCCCTCTTGCCCTGCATCGCCACAGTTAATGACTTCTTCGCATCGTTCTACCAATCCTTTTATAACATTAAATTGTTTTTGAACTCCTTTGTCTCCTTTTACTTTAATCGCAAATTTTGCTGGAATCATTGGGAGTGTATCTACGTCCCAATATTTCCATTTTTCGGTGTATTCTTGCGGTTCTTTTAACCCACACAAATGTCCGAAAGTCCAGCTTACAAAGTATCCATTGCCTTCGTAATATCCGTCCATACGGGTTTTGGCGCCTAATATATGGGCGATATCTTTTGCTACACTTGGTTTTTCGGCTACACAGAGTTTCATTTTTGACTAGACTATAAGATTCAAGATTTTAAGACTACAGACTTAAAAAATAATTATTTTTCTAAAATTTCTTTAATGTTTGGTTTGAAGTATTGGTCTGATTTTAGGACTTTTCCGTCTTCTCTATAAATTGGATTTCCATCTTTGTCTAACTTTGACATGTTGCTACGTTGAATTTCGGTAAACACCTCTTCTATTTTTCCTTGCAATCCATGTTTAAGCATTGTTCCACATAAAATATAAAGCATATCGCCGCAGGCATCTGCTATTTCGACTAAATCTCCATTTTGTGCTGCTTCTAGGTATTCGTCATTTTCTTCTGCCATTAGTTTATGACGTAAAGTAATGTCGCTTTCTTTAATGACGGCGATTGGTGATTCTTCGTTTCCTATTTTAAAGGCTTCGTGAAATGTTTTTACATCGTTGATGCAATCTTGTAGTAGTAATTTTTTCATATATAGTTAATGTTGTGTTTAATGTCTTTTGCGTGAAGGATGGAACGGTTTGTTTGAACTCTTTTTCAATTTTTTATTGAAAAAAGTGAGTAGTGACAGCCTGACCTTTGGGCACGCCCTAAGCTTTATTTATATAATTCATCGTCGAGTAAGTCAAAGTTTGATTCTTTTGTATTATTTGACCACGAATTGTCTAAGAATGCATATAATCCCCAAGCTGTAAGCAAGCCAAACGGAAGGGCTATAATTGATAAAACTAGAGTTGAGGCTTCCAATAAGTTAGAAAAATAGCCAAAAGAGGCGCTGATTCCTATTAGAATACCGACCAAAAATGTCCCTAAATAATAAAATACAACTCCTAAAATGGCAATTCCCCATTTGTTTTTATCAAAAGATTCGGCTAGTTCGTAAAACTTTTTTCCGACAAAATAAATTAGTAATAATCCTAACATAATTAAACTTTTTCTTCTTCCATTAATATTAACGAAAACAAGGCATAATTTATCATATCGTAATAATTGGCATCTATTCCTTCGGAAACTAGGGTTTTTCCTTTGTTGTCTTCGATTTGTTTGGTTCTTAGGATTTTCATTAGAATTAAATCGGTGAGGGAAGAAATTCGCATATCTCGCCAAGCTTCACCATAATCGTGATTTTTTGCCTTCATGAGTTCTCGAACCTTGTGTGCGTATTCGTCGTACAATTTTATGGTCTGTTGGGCTGGTAATTCCATGGCTTCGTTTTCGTCTATTTCGAGTTGAATGAGCGCCATAATGCAATAATTAACGATTCCGATAAATTCGGGTTCGATTCCTTCGTCAACTTTAGAAGTTCCATTTTCTTGGATGGTACGAATTCGATTGGCTTTTATAAAAATTTGATCGGTTAACGATGCTGGTCTCAATATACGCCAAGCTGTTCCATAGTCGATTGTTTTTTTCTCGAACAATGAACGGCATTTTTTAAATTCGGTATCGTATTGTACTAATGTTTTTTCCATTTTTATAGGTCTTCTAGTTTTCAAAAGTAAAAAAAAAGTTTCAAAAATTACTTTTTAAACTAATTATAGATAGTTTTGTTAAAAAACAAACTTATTTTGAACGACAATTTTTTCGAACGTAAAGATACTATTAATTGCAATGGTAATCTAATTGATTTATCAACACCCCAAATAATGGGAATTGTAAATGTTACTCCCGATTCTTTTTATGATGGAGGGAATTACAATACTATAGATTTAGCCTTAAAGCAAGTTGAAAAACACCTTGTGGAAGGCGCACGCTTTATTGATATTGGAGGATATTCTTCGAGACCAGATGCTAAACATATTTCTACTGTTGAAGAATTGAAAAGAGTTTTGCCTGTGGTAATAGAAATTTCGAATCAATTTCCTGAAGCCATTATTTCTGTTGATACTTTTAGAAGTGAAATAGCCGAAAAAGTGATTAAAAATGGAGCTTCGATTATTAATGATATTTCGGCTGGAGAAATGGACGGTAAAATGCTAGAAACCATTGCTGATTTGCAAGTTCCTTATATTGCGATGCACATGAAAGGGACTCCTCAAACGATGCAAAAGAATCCTATTTATAGAAATGTGATTGAGGATTTAATTTATTATTTTTCGAAAAAAATAGATACGATAAATGCTTTAGGTATAAATGACATTGTACTCGATGTTGGTTTTGGTTTTGGTAAAACAGTGGAGGATAATTATCGTTTATTAAATAATTTAGATTTGTTTAAGCTGTTTAAAATTCCAATTCTTGCGGGGTTATCGAGAAAATCGATGCTTTACAAACCGCTGGATATTTCGGCTAGTGAGTCTTTGAATGCGACAACAATTGCACATACGATCGCTTTACAAAACGGAGCTAATATATTGAGGGTTCATGATGTAAAAGCGGCGGTGGAATGTGTAAAAGTTAATTTACTTTTGGATAACTAAATATTGCTTTTCTAGTTGAAAACGAGTAAGTTTGACTATGAAATATTCAATTCTCTTATTCGCAATACTTTTGTCTTTTTATTCTTACGGGCAATATTTAACCAACTTTACTCCATTAAATAGTTACAGTCAAAATGATATGAACCTCTTTTTGAATGGAAAAGGAGTTGATACTACTGCGACAGAAACCAATCCTGTTGAAAGTTTTTCTATTGAATATAAAACTGTAAATGCAAATGGAGATACTGTTTTAGCGTCTGGAGCTATTTATTTACCTCTAATTCCACATTGTTATAGTACTTCTATGTTAGTTTATGAGCACGGAACAGAATTTACAAAAACAAATGTACCTTACTATGGCAGCTATTCTGCTAGGGGAAAATATTTTTCGGGAATAGGTTACATTACAGTTATGCCCGATTATATCGGTTTGGGAATTAATACTGAAATACAAACATATCATCATTCCGAAACAGAAGCCTCTGCTTCTATTGATTTGATAAGAGCTTGCAGAGAATTTCTCTTGATAAATGGAACGATTCAGGACAATAAACAATTGTACTTAACAGGCTATTCGCAAGGGGGACACGTTGCAATGGCGACCAATAAATATATAAAAGATTACAATTTACAGAATGAATTTAATGTAGTTGCAAATGCTCCAATGTCAGGAGCTTATCATCTTTCTGGAGCACAAAGAGATTTAGTTTTTGAAGATTCAACTTATTCGGTTCCAATGTTTTTACCGAATATTATTATTGGATATCAATCTGTTTACGGAAACTTATTTAATAGCTATAGTGATGTTTTTGATCCTCCTTATGCCAATACTTATGAAACAAGAGTAAATGCAGGTACGACTTCTGGTTTTTTTTGGTATCTGAATACTCCTCCAAATCACTATCACTTTTTACAAGATACTTTTGTTAACAATTTATTGAATGACGTAAATAGAAATGTCCACCCTATGAATTTGGCTTTAAAAGACAATGATTTGCACAATTGGGTTCCTCAAAACCCTGTTCGTATGCTCTACTGCGGAAGTGATGTTGTTGTTTCTCCGCAAAATTCTGTTGTAGCATTAGATACGATGATTTCCTTGGGAGCTACTAATGTTGATGCTATAAATATTGATCCTAATGGAGGTCACAGTTCTTGTTTTACTCCTGCTGTTGCTTATGTATCATTATGGTTTGATAGTTTAAAATATCCATGTACTCTTGGTTCTTTTTCTAATGTTAATATATGTAATGGAGATTCAGTCATTTATAATGGAATTGTTTATTATAGTGATACTTTAATTTCAGACACATTGCAGACAACAAGTTTAGAGGATAGTATTGTTACGCTTTCCATTAATGTAATTGATGCTCCAATTGTTCAAATTATTACAACTTCTTCAGATACGATTTGTGAAAATGATTTAGTCATTTTAAATGGTCAAGGGGCAAATAGTTACACTTGGTCTCATAATATTATTGGAGGAAATTCATTTTCACCACAAAATGACACTACTTATATTTTAACAGGAATAAATACAAATGGATGTGAAGGTTCTGATAGTATAACTTTTAAAGTTATTGACTACCCTACCCTATCTACAAATGTAACCGATTCTGTCATTTGTGAAGGAGGAGTTATTAGTTTATCGCAAACAAATAATGGAGCTTTTGGAAACTGGGCAAACCAATATCAAGATAATATACCTATTCAGCTTAATCAAACCACAACTTTTACTTACACGGCTTATAATTCTATCAATTGTTTTACGACTTCTGAACGAACAGTAACCGTAAATCCAAATCCTGTATTGCAAACAAATGGTTTTGACTCTACTATTTGTATGGGCGATTCTGTAAATTATTGGGCATTTGGTACCGATTCTATTTATTGGAACAATGGAATTGACAATAATTCATATTTTACTCCAACTAGCTCAAACTTCTATCAAGTTGTAGGAATTAATAGTGCTAACTGTAGAGATAGTCTAGGTTTTAACTTAACTATTAATGCTGTTCCTAATGTAACTGCCAACGCTTCAACAACGGAACAATGTACGGGAGAATACAATCGAATATTTGGAAATGGAGCACAAAATTACATTTGGAACAATAACTATAATGACAATAGTTATATTCAACTTTCTAATTCTACCATGTTTATTGTAGAAGGAACAGATGCTAATGGCTGTTCGAATATTGATTCAATATTTATAACAGTCAATGAATTGCCTAGTTTATTTTTAGATTTTAACGATACTGTGATTTGCCCTGGAGATTCTATTCAATGCATTGGGAATAATAATGGATACCAATATACTTGGAGTAACAATGTAATAAACGGGAATTACTATTATCCTACTGCAAATCAATTTCTTTACGCAATAGCAACAGACCAAAATAATTGTTCGCATACCGATTCTATTAGTATAACTATAAGTACTTTACCTACTATAACAGCCAACGCTAGTAGTCAAGAAGTTTGTTTTGGTGACTCTATCTATTTATGG
>WFNC01000363.1 GCA_015488785.1 Flavobacteriales bacterium
CGTCGTTGCCTGCTAATCCTTTTAAAGTATCGTTTCCTCTTTCTCCAAACATTAAGTCGTTTATTGCACTTCCTTTAAGGTCTGGGTCATTAAAAACTGAAGCACCTGAAACATCTGCATATTGTTCAGGTATATTTCCTATGCCTGTGCCTATTATTATTTCTCCATTTATAGTTACACCTTGGGCAAATGAACTTATTAAAGAATTTTTAATTGAACTCATATTATTATCTAAGTCATTTGTACTAATGGAAGCTCCAACACCTCTAACACGAGTAATATAACTATTTATATCATCTCGCTTCGATTCTAAAAATCTAATAATTTGTTTGTTTTCATTGACACTTGGTTGTGTTTCTTGTGTCATTCCAAAATAATTTGACTCTTTAATTCTTCGGGTTGTGATACCTTTTTGAGTTTGAGAAGTTTGCGTTGCACTGTTTGAGTTATACCGTAATTCATACCAAATTTTTATTCTTCTTGCAGGGTCATTACTTAAAATCATTGATTTCGTTGTAGGCGTTTTACTTGGTGGCAAACCATTGTATGCTAAGAATAAAAGAACTATTCTTTCTTTGGAATATGGTAGATCTGACAAACTATAAGTGTTTGATATTAAATTTTCTTTTGTTGTATAGTCACTTTTGAAAAGGTTTACAGATTCCTCAGCCGTAATGGTCAAACCCACAGTATCGTTATTATTATTTGCAGGATAAAAATTTCCTGTTATTAAATTATTCCATCCCACTGTTGTTAAAGTTACAGTCCGTCCTAACTCTAACGCTAATTCTTCTTCAAATTCAGTCTTAGTTTTACCTGCAAATTCAAGTAAATGTCCGATTCCTATTGTTGGCAGACCTGCAGTGTCTTTATATATAAATGGGATATTGCCTTCTACATCTCCAATAAAATTTGCCGCCGCAAGTTCATACTCTTCTTTTGTCATTGTTCCGCTAGTTGGTGTAATCATTTACTATCCTTTAAAAAGTTTTTATAAAATTCTGTACATTCGTTAATATATTTTTTCATTTCTTGATTTTCTGGTTCTTTATCTTCATAATTAAAACAGAGGGAGTATTTCCTCTTATACAATTTGTAAGTACACCAAGACCCTAAATATTGTCTTGTTTTTTTGTTGTATCCTACAGGGAATTCAGTATCTGTAATTCTTACAAGCTTGCCAGGTAAAGATAACTTTTTATCTTTCTCCCCATATTTTGTTTCATAGTAATAAATATTTCCATTTATGTGTGCAAAACCTTCATAATATATTCCTGCATCTCCATAATAATGTGATACTATGCGCTCTTTTTGGCAAGTGTTAAAATCAACTATATAAAAATCAAAAATAGTTTTTATAGACATAGGAGCGTCAAAACTATAACGGTTGATTTGCATAACTATTTCATCGTTTCCATCTTTATCTATATCAATAGAATAAATCCTTTGATAGTCTTTGGTTTCTTCTGTGGATGAACTACCTCCAGTAGGAAATAAATTAGGGCACTTTTTTTTATGCTCTAAAAAAGGTGTTTCATTAGGATTTTTTGAAGCTAAATCAAAAATAGGTTTAATGTATTCAAACTCTTTTGCCTGTTGCAAAACAGCACTACACTCTTTTTTGTCACCACTGTACACTATTGTTTTATGTGGAAAGACTGAACTCAACAAGGCTTTATTCTTAGAAAACTTGAAATTTTCTAATTTTTTCTTATGATTATTTATGAATTCATTAGCTCGTTTTTCAGTCGTTTTATTTTGAGAAGTCTTTATATATAATTTGTAATAGTGATTTGCAGCAATAAGTTGTTTCATACCTTTTTTATCTTGATACCATTTTGCATACTTGTCTGCTAATAACAAATATTTATTAGGAATTTTTGGATCAATCACTTCAATACTTTGTTTTATTCCTTCATTCTCTTGAGCATTAAGCCCAGTCCACAACAACATCATTATTATTACTATAAATATCTTTCTCATTAAGCAACCGCCATTTCATAAATAAATTTCTTAAACCAAACATTGTTAATACTTCTTACTGCACTTAGACTATGAAGCTCTGTTGCTTCAGTAACACCGTCTTGCTTATCAACCTTTCCATCTTCATTCGTATCATTAGCATCTAAAACACCATCATTGTTTGTATTAAAGCTCATCATTGCCATATAAGAATTATTTGCATAGATACCACTGTCAAAGACATATGGGTATTTATTATCTCAGTATTATTATTTATCTTTCCATCACCATCCATATCACGATGGAGGGGTCACGATGGAGGGGTCAGGTATCAAATTTAAAGTATCTTTCAAACAATCTCTTTTTTTAACTCTATTTATAAGCATAAGAACATCTCCTATTGTTTACATGTAAAGAGTAATTATTATAGAGTGGGTTTATATTAATAATTACATTTTACAAATC
>WFNC01000364.1 GCA_015488785.1 Flavobacteriales bacterium
CGCTTTAGATGTTATTTTAGAATTACCCTGGTTAAAATCCCAGTCCAAAGGGGTTGTCTCTATAACGAACAATGATGGAGATTTAGAAGTAAAAGCAGTAAGAAATTTAAAAATAATAGAAGAAAACTGCACGTTAGTAAAATCGGGAGAATGTCTTTGCGATATCACATTACGTGATAAAAAAATGATTTTTGATAGCGCTGTACCTGTCGGATCTGATTTGTGTATAGATGATATGTCAACCCATGGAAACTATTCAATGCCACTAATTTTTAAAGAAAAGGTCTTAGGTGTTTTAAATGTTTATGTAGAAAGAAATCACGTCCAGCAAAAAGAAGAGGTTGTTTTCTTAGAATTAGTTTCTAAAACGATTGCAACCGTTATTCATCGTTTTCATTTAGAAAATGAAAAAGAAGCACAAAGGCAAGAGCTTCTCGATCGTCATCATGTTTTAGAATCGGCTCGAAAAAAATTAGAAAATGATAGTGCGATTGGACGAATATTAGAATCATCAACAAGTACGGATTTAGTATTAAAAGCGTTTTTGCAAAATGCACTAGAAGTTATTTTAGATTTATCTTGGTTAAATATTAAAAGTAAAGGCTCTATTTTTGTTACGAATTCTGATGGTAATTTAGACATGGTAGTCGAAAAAGATTTGGGAATATTAACCAGTATGTGTGCTTTAATAAAACCAGGGCAGTGTCTCTGTGGTAAAGCTTTGTCTCAGAAAAAAATTATTTTCGAAAATTGCGTAACAGCAGATCACGATATAGAACCCGAAGGAATGAAGCCTCACGGACATTTTAATATTCCTTTAATGTTGAATGGAGAAGTTTTAGGTGTATTAAATGTATATGTTGATCATGGACACGTGAAAACAGAAGAAGAAGTTCAATTTTTTAATTTGGTAGGGAATACACTTGCAACAGTTATCTATCGATTTCAAATTGAAAAAGAAAGAAACGAGCAAACAGTTGAATTAAATCGGTATTTTACAGCTATAGAACAAAGCGCAGCTTCTATACTTTTTACAGATGTAAAAGGAATCGTTAATTATGCCAATCCTCATTTCTATAAATTAACAGGGTATAATGAAGGGGATATCTTAGGTCGTGGTACAAGTTTATTAAGCTCAGGGAAAACTCCTCGATCTACCTATGACTCTTTGTGGAAGTCAATACAAAATAAAGAAACGTGGGAGGGAGAATTTATTAATGTAAAAAAAGACGGAACAGAATACATCGAAAGAGCAATTATATCACCAGTTATAAACCCCGATGGAAGTATTGCTGAATATATAGCTGTAAAAGATGATATTACAGCATATAAAAAAGCGACTCAAGAAATAATAGCTCAAAGAGATGAGATAGAAGAGTCGCACAATAAAATAAAAGCAAGTATCGACTACGCAAAAAGAATTCAAGATTCGTTATTAAGTTCTTCTTTTCTATTGAATACTGTTTTTGAAGATGTTACCGTTTCTTTTTTACCAAAAGAAACGGTAAGTGGAGACTTCTACATTGTTAAAAAACAAAAAGATAAAGTAATGTTAGCGGTTGCTGATTGTACTGGTCATGGAGTTCCTGGCGCATTAGTAGCTACTCTTGGTATTTTAGAGCTTTCTCACTTGATGGATGTTAATGCATCTATGCACGTTAGCCAAATTTTAGATTTGTTATCAGCTAATATAAATTCAATGTTAAACAACGACAATGAAATAGGTTCTGATGGAATGGATTTGTCTTTGTTGAGCATAGATACAAAAGAACAAACAATCGAGTACGCTGGAGCTAAAGGAATTTTGTACTTGCATCAGAACAACGAATT
Source organism: Flavobacteriales bacterium (assembly GCA_015488785.1). Taxonomy (GTDB): domain Bacteria; phylum Bacteroidota; class Bacteroidia; order Flavobacteriales_D; family Parvicellaceae; genus S010-51. The sequence goes on from WFNC01000364.1 coordinate 1,831, forward strand.
AATAAAACTAAAAACAGATCGTGTTTCTATAGGAGAAAAACGAAGGGACTTAGATTTTGCTTTTTCTTTAAATAAAATAGCTTATAATAAAGGAGATACACTCTTCCTATTAACAGATGGTTTAATCGATCAATTGAGTGCCGTAAATAAAAGAAGAGTTGGCTCAAAAAGAGTAAAAGAACTGTTTAATAAAATGGTTCAGGAAAATTATTCGCAACAAAAAGATACTCTAAACGACTTTATAACCACACACACTTCATCGGTTCATCAAACTGACGATATCACCTTAATAAAATTCAAGTTATGATAGATAATCCGTATGCTCAAGAGCATTTAAAACACATAGTAACGAGTCCCGATAAATACTCCGACTTATTTGTATTATTAGGAGGGATTGAAAGAAATAGCATTGGCTATTCGATTAAAATACTTGAACAGAAGTTAAGTGACCTTGACTATCCGAAATCACTTGTAACTCGCGCTAAATTGGTCGGTATTGAACTTTTAGATAATATTTACAAACATCAGAAAAAAGAAGCGAAACTTAACCCTTATTTTGAAATTTCACTGAACGATAAAGAATTAAGGTTTACTTCGGCAAATTGTATTTCTAAAAAAGCTTATGAGTTTTTGAGTCGTCGGCTTAAGGAATATTCAAATCTGTCGGTTAAAGAGCTAAAAGGAAAGTATATCAACCAGCTAAAAGAAGGTGAATTGGATAAGGATGGTAATGCAGGAGTTGGCTTATTTTCAATACTTCAGCGATCAGCCAAAAATATTGAGTATGAGCTAAATAAAGTAGAAAATGGCGAGTATTATTTTAATTTTATTGTAACGATTTCTAACGCTCAAAAAAACTAAGATGCAAAATTTAATAATAAAACAAACAGAAACAACCCCTTACGTATTTGTAGATTGTAGTCTTGGTCTAATTACCATTACAGGAATTTGTATTCCTGAAAATCCTTACACTTTTTTTGAACCTATAATAAAAAAAATAGATTGTTTTTCTCAGTCTCATTCTCAAATTGTCTTTGATATTTATTTGGATTATCTTAATTCTGGAGCTTCTAAAGGACTGTTAAATTTACTTTTAGCGGTAAAAGATGCTGAAAATATAATCAAATCAAAAGTAGTTTGGAAAATAGAAGATGAAGAAGATGAAGAAGCGAGAGAATCAGGAGAAATACTAGAAGAAATAACAAATATACCTTTCGAGTACATAATAATTGATAGCTAATCTATAATAAAATTAAAAATGATAAAGTCGAAACAATATATATGGGGAGATAACAAATGGAGTTCAGATAACGAAATTGAATTAACACCTCAAATTTGCTTAGTTTTTGGCTCTCGTTTTGAAATCGAAAAATACGGAGCTAATGCAGTCAAAGAATTAAAGGCTAAATATCCAAAAACAGTCGTAGTTACCACAAGTACTGCTGGAAATATTATAGGAGAAGAGCTAAAAGATAAGACCTTAATTGCTACCTGTATCTCTTTTGAAAAAACAGAACTGGTTATTAAATCTTTTGAGACAGGAGTTGGAAAAGCAAAGAAGGTAGGGAAGCTAATCGCTAACTCTAACCAACAAGAAAATTTGGCTTATTTATTACTTTTGAGTACGTCAGAAATTAATGCAGGAAATTTAATTGATGGAATAAACTCGGTATTCAAAGGAAATGTCATTGTTTCTGGAGGTGTAGCGGGTGACGATGTTCGTTTTGAGAAAACATTGGTCGGTATAGATGAAGACATAAAAAAAAATAATATTGTAACCATTGGATTTTATAGTCAGAATTTAGAAGTTTCAAATGGTTCTAAAGGCGGTTGGAGTCCGTTTGGTCCAAAAGCAAAAGTAACAAAATCAGAAGGAAATGTTTTGTATGAAATAGACAATCAACCTGTCTTGCCTATTTATAAAGAGTATTTAGGGAGTAAAGCAAAAGATTTACCAGGGTCAGGCTTGTTATTTCCTTTTGTAATTATAGATAGAGAAACGGGAGAGCCAACAGTTAGAGGGGTTCAAGACGTAAATGATGAAGAGGAAAGTATTACGTTTTATGGAAATGTAGCCGAAGGAGAAACGGTACAATTGATGAGAGCGAATACAGATAAACTACTTGACGGAGCTTCTGATTCTGCCAAAGAAGGTTTGTTAACCGAAAAATCACTATCTCCTCAGTTAGCCATTTTAGTTAGTTGTGTAGCAAGAAGATTAGCATTGGATCAATTAATTGAAGAAGAACTAGAGGAAGTTAGAGAAGTCTATGGCGAAGAAACTACAATTTGTGGATTCTATTCTTATTCAGAATTGTCGCCTGTCAAAGGGGCTAGGACTTGTCACTTGCACAATCAAACACTTACGTTAACAACATTATCCGA
>WFNC01000365.1 GCA_015488785.1 Flavobacteriales bacterium
ATGTTGACAACGATAAAAGATATGGGAGACCATTACTTATTGAATGGTGCTAAAATGTGGATTTCGAATGCTCCATTTGCTGACATTGCAGTAGTTTGGGCTAAGAATGAAGCAGGAAGAATAAAAGGATTAATTGTAGAGCGTGGAATGGAAGGCTTTGAAACTCCTGAAATGCATGGAAAACTTTCTTTGAGGGCTTCTGCTACTGGAGAATTAATTTTTACAAATGTAAAAATACCAAAAGAAAATATTTTACCAAACAAAGATGGACTAGGAGCTCCATTGCAATGTTTAGATAGTGCTCGTTTTGGAATTGCTTGGGGAGCGATTGGTTCGGCTTTGGATTGTTATGATTCGGCACTAAGATATTCTAAAGAAAGAATTCAATTTGGTAAACCAATTGCTAGTTTTCAATTAGTTCAAAAGAAATTGGCTGAAATGATTACTGAAATTACAAAAGCGCAATTATTAACTTTTCGTTTGGGAGAATTACGTAACCAAGGTAAAGCTACTTCCGCTCAAATATCGATGGCTAAGCGTAATAATGTAAATATGGCTTTGGAAATCGCTAGAGAAGCAAGACAAATTCATGGAGCGATGGGAATTACCAATGAATTTTCTATTATGCGTCACATGGCAAACCTAGAGTCAGTAGTAACCTATGAAGGAACTCATGACATTCACTTATTGATTACAGGATTGGATATAACTGGAATTCCTGCTTTTCAATAAAGATCTACCGAGTTTGGTATGGGTTGTTATAATTTGTAAATGAACCAAAGCTTAATATTCTAATCATTTTTTTTGTAAAATGTACAATATTGTTTTGATTCTTAAAATTATTAAACAAAAAAACTTATCCTTTTTCGAAAAAGTAAATTTATACCCACACCAAAACCTGAAGAACCTTCAATAAAGTAAAATTATTTTAGAGAGACCAATTTATAGTTGGTTTCTCTAAAAAACAAAAAAAAGGCTAACATCAAATGATGTTAGCCTTTTTAACTTAAATAATTTATAATTATTTAATAGCACATTTTACTTCAACTGCACCTTGTTTAGAGCTTAATTTGTCACAAGCATCCTTGTTTTTCTTTTTAGTATCTTTTAAAGTTACCTTAGAATCTAAAGATGATACAGCTGTACCGTCCATAGTATATGCACATGCACAAGTTTGTTCTTTCTTACATGAAGTTGCTCCTAATAAAGCAATTGCTGCTAATCCGATAAATAAATTTTTCATAATAATTTTAATTAATTTGGTTATATATTTTTGGCAAAGTTAGAACTAAATTTCTTTTAACCAAGAAAAAATAATGTTAAATCGAATAAAAATTAAACAAAAAAGAGCAAGAAACAACTATAACCACTGACAATCAGCCTACTACACCCAAAAGAAGGTAACGTTATAAACTATAAAAAATTACTTATTAAGCTAAAACTTAAGATTATTAAGCTATAATCTTAATCGTTTTTATTAAAAACAATAACTAACTCCAAAATCAAAGACAATTAAATTCTTTACTTGTTCCTTTTTAAAAAACACTATATTTGCGTATCTATGAGAAAACAATTTGGCATATTTAGATTTCTTTACAAAATGTACTTTGGTATCATCTACCTTATTACAGGTTTACTATTGTACCCATTTATGGTTATTTTAGTGAGGGGAGAGAAAGGTATAAAACGAGGTATTTTACTAAAGCAAATATGGTCTAGGGTTGTTTGCTTTTTAGTTTTTATTAGAGTTGACACAACATTTGAAGAAAATTTACCAAAGGATAAACCATTTATCTTTTGCCCTAATCATTTTTCTTATTTAGACATTGTATTAATGTATATTGTTTTACCTCATAACATTGCGTTTTTAGGAAAGTCGGAAATACTAAAGTGGCCAATAATTAGTTTGTTTTTCAAACGAGGTGTTGATATCCCTGTATTTAGAGAAAGTAAAGAAGACGCTGCAAAATGTTTGATACCTGCAGGAGAAGAACTCTTAAAAGGGAGGTCTTTAGTTATATTTCCAGAAGGTACAATTTCTGACCACGCACCTAAACTAACAAATTTTAAGCGAGGTGCATTTTCTCTATCGATAGATACAGGAATACCTATTGTTCCAATTACCTTTTACAATAATTGGAAATTGTTTAGCGATCACACCGATATGTTTGGCCCTGCAAAGCCAGGAACTTCAAAAGTGAAAGTTCATAAACCTATTTACCCAAAAGACTTTACAGATTTTGTATCTTTACAAAAAGAAACATTTAGAATTATAGAAGAAGAATTAAATAATTATGGAAATTAACGATAAAATAGTCGATAAAATAGCACACCTTTCTAAACTTTCTTTCTCAGGAGAGGAAAAAGAAGCGATAAAAAGTGACATGACCAAAATGCTAGATTTCGTAGGGAAACTTGAAGAAGTTGACACCAATGGAGTAGCTCCTTTGATTCACATGACTGAAGAGATTAACGTATTGAGACTTGATGAAAGTGAAATTACAATTTCTCAAAAAGAAGCGCTAAAAAACGCTCCTAAAAAAGATTCTACTTACTTTAAAATACCTAAAGTTTTAGCTAAATAAATAGTCATGAAAAAGAAAGTTCTTCTATTTATTATTACGCTCTTTTATACATTGCAAAACTTTTCTCAGGGATGTTCTACTTGTAGAGCTCAAATAGAATTGTCGGACGGTTCTGATTTATCGGTTGGTAATGGAATAAATATTGGAATTTACATTTTAATGGGAACTCCTTACGTTATTTTGTTCTTCTTGTTTAGGAAGAACATCGTTAGTTTCATTAAAGAATTAGCTTCTATACATTAGACAATAAAACTACACTCAAACAAACAAAAGTTTTCAAAACCCTAGTTACATTTGAGCCTATAAAATACAAAAAATCCCGAAATGAATATTCATTTCGGGATTTTTCGCATAATATAATATCGTAATACTACCTTCTTCTTCGGCTATCTCTATCTCGGTTACCTCCGCCTCCGCGATTACCACCGTTTCCGCCACTTCCGCCACGGTTGCTAGAGAAAGAAGATTTACTTCTTCTATTTCCTCCTCCGTTATTATCTCCACCTCTAGAGCGTCTTCCACCTCCGCCACCTCTCGATGAACGTCCGCTTCCGCCTCCATTACTTTTTGC
>WFNC01000366.1 GCA_015488785.1 Flavobacteriales bacterium
AATTTATCCATCAAAATAGATTGCGACAATGTTTTTTTCTTCTCTTTTTGATTCGTAAGAAACAACAAAGGATGAACAGCATCGATCAAATCAATAGAACTTTCGGTGTTGAATTTTGGCTGAGAAGCATTTATTCTTATCCCAAATTTTGTTTTAGCTTGCAAAAAATCTAAACGCACCAAAAGGTTTTGATACTCAATTATCAACTCATAATTAACTCTAATTTTAGTCGTCAATTCTTTTAAAATTCTCAAAACCTCTGCCCTTTCGTCTTCCTCCAGTTGCTCCAATTGATTGTTCAACAATGCATTTTCTGGAGGCTCAACATAAGTCAAATGTCCACTTTTGGAAGCGCCATAAAGCTTTCCTCCAATCATTCTTTTGTAACTCGAAACCACCGAAAGAACTCTCCTTCCTCTAAAAAAACTCTCGTTCGTATCGCCCAAATATCCTTTTGCTTGATATTTTTTTAACGCTCGATCAAAGTTTCGATTCACTTGTTTTCTTGTCGATTTTGTTTGTTGTCTAATTTCCGACAATACCTTAGAAGCATCATCTTTCACCTTAAAACGTTTGTCCAAAACCAGCTCTATAGCATCTATAATTTCTTTGGTAAAAAACACCGAACCGAACTCAGCACGCAAAAAATGAAACTCCTCTTCTCTTTTTTCAAGAAATTTCAGCATTTCATTGACCAACAAACTCGCGTCATATATTTTTGCTACACTTTCTATTTCTAACGTCGTTCCCTTTATTCTCAATACAACCAACTCCTCTTTCAACTCCTTAAATTCCAATCGAGGGAAAGAAGAATGTTCCTCTTCCTTAATTTCCTTATAATCAGAAATTACCGACAATTCTCTCGTTACATCCTCTTGATTATTGAACGGTTGTATTGCTAACACCTTTTCTTTAGCCGTTTCTTCTACACAGTATTCGTGCAATAAATGCCTTATTTTAGAAAACTCTAAATCTTTTATCGTTTGTTGATCGAACATCTTGTAAAACTCCAACTTTTCTGTCAATTCAGCAAGATAAAAGTCGATTTTCTAGTCTTTCTCCCATTCACAACACTTTGCATTAGTTATCAATTAAAAAGTATCAAATATAAACAACACTCTAGAATCAGAACTACAACGCACCTAAACAACTAGTAAACAACAGAATACAAACCAACCAACAACTTCTAAAAGAAATTTAATTTAATACCTACGCTATATTATTAGGGCGTTCGAGCGGGCTATCCACTATATCTTTTTTGTAAAAAACAAAAAAGGATGCCGTTCCTATCCCTAACGCAAAAAAATAAATTTTTCAATTTTTCAAAAAAGCTAATTGTATTGAGTATATTTTGTATATTGCAAGACTAAAATAAGCAGAGATGAGTATAAAAACAGAACCTAAGAAGAAAGTAGAGCTGAGTGAAGATGTATTGATAAAAGGTTACCGCTTTATGCGAACAGCAATGGCATTGACGACTTTGTACGAAGAAAACAAAGCCATTACAGCTAAATATGTTCATGCTACTTCTAGAGGGCACGAAGCCATACAATTGGCAGTAGGAATGCAATTAAAACCACAAGATTTTGTAGCTCCTTATTATCGTGATGATTCTATTCTCTTAGGAATTGGAATTACTCCTTTTCAACTTATGCTTCAAGTTTTAGCAAAAAAATCAGATATATTTTCTGGAGGTCGAACTTACTATAGCCACCCAAGTTTAAACGACCCTAAATTCCCAAAAATACCTCACCAATCTTCTGCAACGGGTATGCAAGCCATTCCAATGACAGGAGTTGCTATGGGAATTCAATATAAAGAATTAACCAACTTAGAAGAAAAAAAAGAAGAAGCTCCTGTTGTTGTTTGCTCAATTGGAGATGCAGCTTGTACCGAAGGAGAAGTTTCTGAAGCTTTCCAAATGGCGGCATTAAAACAATTGCCCATCATCTATTTGGTACAAGACAACGAGTGGGATATTTCGGCAAGTGCAGACGAAATTAGAGCCCAAGACATTACAAAATATGCACAAGGTTTTGAAGGTTTGGACGTTTTAACAATCGATGGAGCAAATTTTGAAAACTGCTATCAAGAAATTCAAAAAGTAATCGAAATTGTAAGAAAAGAACGCCGCCCTTTTTTAATTCATGCAAAAGTTCCTTTGTTAAATCATCATACCAGTGGAGTTAGAATGGAATGGTACAGAGACGATTTGGACGAAGCAAAATCAAGAGATCCCTACCCTGTTTTAGTACAATCACTTTTAAAAGCAGGAATAAAAGAAAGTAAATTAAAACAAATTGACAACGAAGTTGACGCTTTAGTACAAGCAGATTACGAAAGAGCATTATTAGAAGAAGACCCTAAACCGAGCGATTTAACGAATCATATTTTTGCTCCTACTCCGATTACAGAAGAAAAAGGAGAGCGAGAACCAAAAGGAAAAGAAAAAACAGTAATGGTTGATTCTGCTCTTTTTGCGATTAGAGAAATCATGGAAAAGCACCCCGAATCTTTACTTTATGGACAAGATGTAGGAAAAAGATTGGGAGGAGTTTTTAGAGAAGCCGCTACCCTAGCCCAACAATTTGGAGACAACCGAGTATTTAACACTCCAATACAAGAAGCTTTTATTATCGGAAGTACTGTAGGAATGTCAGCGGCTGGTTTAAAACCAATTGTAGAAGTTCAATTTGCTGATTATATTTGGCCAGGACTAAACCAATTGTTTACAGAAGTAAGCCGTTCTAACTATTTATCTGACGGAAAATGGCCTGTTAGTATGATTCTTAGAGTCCCTATTGGAGCTTATGGCTCTGGAGGACCTTATCACTCTTCAAGTGTTGAATCTGTTTTGACAAATATTAGAGGAATCAAAATTGCTTATCCATCTACGGGGGCAGATTTAAAAGGTTTAATGAAATCCGCTTTTTACGACCCTAATCCTGTTGTGATTTTGGAACATAAAGGTTTATATTGGAGTAAAATAAAAGGAACAGAAGGAGCTATTACAGTAGAACCAGACGAAGAATATGTCATCCCTTTTGGAAAAGCAAGAACCGTAATTGAAGCGGAAGAGCAATTTATTACAAAAGGTGAATCATTAGCCATTATTACTTATGGAATGGGAGTTTACTGGGCAACAAGCGCGGCTAAAAACTACAAAGGTCAAGTAGAAATTATAGATTTGAGAACGTTGAATCCATTGGATAAAGAAGCGATGTTTGCAGCTGCAAAAAGACACGGAAAGGTGATGGTTTTGACAGAAGAATCAGTCGAGTGTAATTTTTCTTTAGGCTTGGTCGCCAGAATTCAAAAAGAATGCTTCCAATATTTAGATGCTCCAATAGAACTGGTAGGATCTATTGACACTCCTGCAATACCGTTAAATTCTATACTAGAACATACTTTATTGCCTAACGCAGATAAAGTAAGTGATGCAATAAAAAACCTATTGAATTACTAATCAAAAATGAGAATAGACAAATATATATGGGCAGTAAGACTAGCTAAAACAAGATCCATTTCTTCTAAGCTATGTGGAAACGAAAAAGCGATGCTAAATGGAGCTTTTGTAAAAGGTTCTAAAAACGTAAAGATTGGAAATACCTTTAGTATAAAAGTTATTCCCATTTGGAGAGAATATAAAATACTTGATATTCCAAAATCAAGGGTTGGAGCAAAATTGGTTCCTGAATTAATTAAAGAAATTACCCCTCAAGAAGATTTGGACTTACTAAACGAAGTGGAACTTCAAAACAAGTTAAATAAAAGTTTAGGTATAAAAGGAAGACCAACTAAAAAAGATAGAAGAGACATTAGTGACTTTTTGAAATAACGGAGTAAAAAAGGCGAGTAAATAATTGAAAATCAAATTCTTTCAATCATTTACTCACCAAGCTATAGATAAAAACAAACAAAATATTAAACCTTGGTTCATTTCTAAATTAAAGTACTCCATACTAAACTCGACAGAGCCAATTCAATTGATTTGAAAGATTAATAGCTTTGACAGAATTTCTGCAAATAGAATAGAAATAACAAACAAAACAATAGCTACTTTTCCTTTAGCATTTGAAGCCACTTTAAAGCCATTAAACAATAAAGAAACATACCAAATTAAACAAAGAATTGTAATAATTCCAAATAGCATCATTATTGTTAGATTAAAAATTGGAATATTACCACTTAATTCCGAAGTTACAAATTGAAGAAGATCTTCACTCGTTTCACTAATCACACCATTAACATTAAAAAACGGTAATAGATAAAAAGGAGCCCGAGAAACTAAAGCTGTAGTAACAATATCAATCAATCTGGTTTTTTTATTTATATATTTAGTCGAGCTGTATAAAAATAATATTAGACAAAAAACATTGATTAGATTATCAAGTAGAGCTTGATAAAACAAAGTATTAGCTACCACATGAAAATCAAATACACCATCAAATCGTACATTAAAAACGTAAGAACCAAAAGCTCCTATTAGTGTAAAAAGAACTCCCCCCAAGAGTAATGTTTGTTCTGAATATTTTTCAAAAGGCTTAAATAATAATTTCATAATCTATTTTTTTTGTAAATGGTTAATTCGTTCAATAATATCATCAAGTTTATTTCTTACTGTTGGATAACTTTTTCCAATTTTTACTGCCATTTTTTTTAAGCTTCCACTTGATAAAATAAATTCAAACAGAAAATCTTGATCTTCAGCAGAAAGCTGGAGTAATATTGGAAGCGAATAATTCCCTGTGATAACAGTTTCACAACTAGAGCAAGATAACTGACTTACGACTAGTGGTTTTTCACAACTTGGACAATTTATAGGAAGTTTTTTCATAGTACTAAATGTTTTACATGAAACAAAAG
>WFNC01000367.1 GCA_015488785.1 Flavobacteriales bacterium
GTATATGATAATCCTTATTATGAATTAAAAGAAATTATTTTAAAGAAAAATGATAAAAGGAGAGATAAAAAGATTGCTAAAATTAAGAGTGGTGTAAAATTAAAAAAAGCTACACTGTTTGGTCAAATGATAGATGCAATAACAAATAAAACAGTAGAAGGGGCTGTAGTTGATTTGTATGAAAAAGATGACAGTGGAAAATATGTAAAAGTAGGAAGTGTGTTGACAGATAAATATGGTTCTTGGAAACATAATATTAGAAGAGATAAGGAATATAAAGTAGTTATTAATAGAGATGGGTATGATGAGAGAACGTTTGAAATTCCAACTGTAGTAAGTAATGATCCTAATCGTTCTAGTATTATAGAGTCTATGAATCCTATGAAGTTTAACCCTACAGCAAAGAAAGATGTTAAACTGAAAATTAATAATATCTATTTTTACTTTGCTAAAGGGCAAATTAAAGAAGAGTCTTATCCTATTTTAGATAATATTGTAGAATATCTTAATCAAGATAAGAAAATAAGAATAGAAGTAAGCGCACATACGGATTGTATCGGTAAAGATTCATACAATTTAGCACTTTCTAAAAAGAGAGCTAAAGCTTGTTTTGATTACCTTGTTAAACATGGTATAGAAAAATCTAGACTTAAATCTGTTGGGTACGGAGAAAAACAGTTATTAAATGATTGTCAATTGCAAAGGAGAGATGAAAAGGCTGCTGAACTTAATCGAAGAGTAGAAATTAAAATTTTATAGTAATATTAGTAAGCTTTAAAATCCTTATAGCCTTTGTGCTATAAGGATTTTTTTATTTAAATTAAATAATATGAATAGATTTAGAATTATATTAATGCTGTCTTTTACTAGTTTTATTTTTAATTCTTTTGGACAAAGTGATAAAATAGAAAGCTTAAAAGAGAGTATTTCGCTAGCTTCAGAAGATGATAAACCCCACATGTTAAATAAGCTTTCTAAGCTTTGTTTGAAAAAAAACAGAGATGAAAGTTTAAAGTTCGCTGAAGATGCTATTTCTTTAAGTGTAAAACTAGGGGATATGAAAGAAGAAATGGCTGGATATGTTAATAAGTCTAGTGCTTTATCAAAACTAGGAAAACATAAAGAAGCGATTACTTCTATTGCAAAAGTTATTAAAATTGATAGAGAGTATGGAAATGATCCTAGTTTAGCTTTTAATCTTAAGTTTTTAGGAAATGAACAAATGGCTTTAAAAGATTACGATAAAGCAAGAAAAACACTAAACGAATCATTTGAATTGTATAAAAAGTTGAGTGATAAAAAAGCCTTAGGATATGTTGCTGGAGATTTGGGAAATCTTGAAAAATCTGCAGGTAAGAAAAAAGAAGCTATAAATTGGTATGAAAAAGCGGTAAGTTTTTATGAAAAGTCAAATAATAAGAGAGGAGAACTACAAGCAGGAATAGCAATAGCATCTATAAATGCCAATAGAGGAGATTTTAAAAAATCTTTAGATCAGTTTGAAAAGCTAAAAGAAAAAGCAAAAAAGTACGGGTTGAGTTCTTTTGAGCGGTCGATTAATAAAAGCATAGAAATTGTAAGAGAAAACAAAGAAAAGAAGGAAAAAAATGTAACAGATGTAGATAAAGAAGAAGAGGGACGAATTGCTGAAGAAATGGGAGACCTAAAAGATTTTCAAGTCCAATCATTAGATGAAATTAGTAAGTTAAGTGAGGCGAACCAAATTTTAGCATTGAGAGAGCGTTTGGAAAAAGAAAAATATGATAAAGAGATTAAAGAAAAAGAAGAAGCTAGATTAAAAGCGGAACAAGCTGCTGTATTGGCAGAGTCACAAGCTAAAGCTTCTAATGCCGAGAAAGAAAAACAAGAAGCAGAAAATAATCTTTTAGCAGCTAAAAATGCTAAACAAGCTACTCAGTTGATTGGAGTTATTATTGGTTTGGTATTATTGGGCGTTTTAGTATTATTTATTCTAAAAGGGTTAAGAGAAAAGAAGAAAGCAAATAAAATTCTTGTAGCCAAAAATGTTTTAATTGAGCATCAAAAAGAATCGCTAGAATCTCAAAAAGAAGAACTAGTGAAGAAAAATCACAATATACATGAAAGCTTAGATTATGCTAAGAAAATTCAAACCTCGATATTACCTTCCATCGAAGGTTTGAAAACTAAATTTTCGGATTCTTTTATCTTATTTAAGCCAAAAGATATCGTAAGTGGTGATTTTTATTGGTACTATGAGTACGGAAACAAGTTATATGTTTCGGTTTCAGATTGTACAGGACATGGTGTTCCTGGTGCTTTTATGTCTATTATTGGAAACAATTTAATAGAAAAAGCGATTGTTGAAAAGCGAATTGAAAAACCTGCGGATGTTTTGAAGTTTATGAGCGATGGTATAAATGAAAAACTAGGTATGACAAGTGGAAATTCTAATGTGAAAGATGGAATGGATATGACTTTGGTTTGTATTGACAAAAAGACGAATAAACTATGGTTTTCAGGAGCTAGAAACCCAATGTATTTCTTGCGAGATGGCGTTTTAGAAGAAATAAAGGCAACAAAACTATCAGTAGGTTATAATAGTAAAAAAACAGAAGCTAAATTCGAACATAAAGAAATGGATTTGAAAAAAGGTGATCGCCTTTATATGTTTTCTGATGGTTTTGCCGATCAAAAAGTAGGACCTAAAGGAAAGAAATTTTATTGTAAACCTTTTAGAGAAATACTTCAAGCTTCAGGTTCAGAATCTATGAAATTTCAAAGAGATTTACTTGAAACTACAATTGTTAATTGGATTAATGG
>WFNC01000368.1 GCA_015488785.1 Flavobacteriales bacterium
AGTCGTTAGCCTAAAAAGCACACCCTATTTCGTTGCCTGCAACTCGCAGTATATGCATACAGCTTCGTTTTGTCGCCTCATATGATATACTTTTTAGTCTTTTTCAGTGAACCCTATTTATTCATCATTAAAATCAAACAATTGAAAAACTTAATTTCCATACTATTTATATGTATTTCTTTTTTAGCAAATGCTCAACAAAACTATTTTCCAATTGTAAAAGGTGGAAAGTGGGGAGCTATTAACAAAAAAGGGGAAATTTTGATTCAACCAAAATATCACTATTTATCTCCTTTTAAAAATGGCGTAGCAATATTTGATAAAAACAAAACACTTGGTTTGATTGATACAAATAATAATGTTTTGACAACTGAAAATTATGATGGATTAACAGATTTGTATAAGAAAGAAAAAGGACGATTTCTTTACCTTGTAACAAGTAAACAGGAACAAGGAATAATAGATGAAAGGGGTATCGAAATCGTTCCTTTAAAATACGTAAAAATTAACCTTTACAACAAAATATATGTTGGTTACAATTTAGGAAAGTCAATTGATGTTGGTAACATTATCGACGGTTTTTCTTATACTGCAAAGGTTGATTCTATAAAAACGGTAAATAGTAAATTTCATTTGCATTACAATGACTCAATTCTAATTATTACAACCAATTTTGGTAAACCGCTGTTTTCTGATTCTAATCTATTTGTTGAACAAAAAAGGAATGGAGTATTATTACATTTAAAAAATCAAAAATTGACCTATATTAACGATGATTATAAAACAATAATAGATACATCTTTAACTTACGTAGGAAATAGTAGAGAAATTTATTATTTTAAAAACAAGAATGGAAAAAATGTATCTTATTCGTTTATTTTAGATGAGTTTTTTAGTAATGATGGCGTTTTAAGTGTTACAAAATACGGAAAGTTTTATGTCTTGAATAACAATAATTTGTTTGGTGTCTTAGATTCTAATAAAAATAAGATAGTCGATTATAAATATGAGCGTATAAGAAAAAATGGAACAAATTTTTACGCTTCTATCAATAATAAAACAGCTGTTTATTCAAGTAAATTCAAATTGTTAATTCCTCCAATTTATAGTCAGGTTAAACCTACGTCATTTGGCTATATTTATACAAAAGATAGTTTACAAGGACTGCTGGATAAGAAAGGAAAAAAAATTACAGAACCTCGGTTCAAATTCATTAACCTAAGCTCTATTCCAATAAAATGTTATTTGCCAAAAATAGGAGTTGTGCATGTTTTGTTCGATGAAGACAATAAATTTGTTTCACAAAAAGAGTTTAAGAATTCGTTGTCTTTAAATTCAAATTTTAATTCAGTGGCTTCAAATGGAACTTATTCTATCGGTCGGAATGTAACAAACGGACAATATGGATGGTTTTTGGATTCTGTAGAAATAACCAAACAAGATTGCACCAAAGTAAAAATTGCAAAATGGGGAATAAAAAACAAAGAAAATTCAATTGTTGTTTCACCAAAATATATGAGTTACCGAGTGATTAATGATAGCCTTTCTTATGCTTATAGAGGTTCAAATAAAAACGATTATAAAAGAATTAATGGAATTCCTGTGGGTGGTTCGTTTTGGGTTGTCAATCATCATACAGGAAAATTGGTAACTAAACGTCCTTTTCATGGAGTAAGTTCGTGGGATTTTAATACAGGAAATATTGCTAGAAGTATAACTCGTAAAGGAATTACATTGATAGACAGTAATTACACCGTTTTGGATGATGATTTACATTATGCGCATGCTCCTCAAGACGGAATGATTCTGTTTTCTAAATTATTAGATAAAAAAGCAAAAGGAACTGTCGTTAAAAATCTAGTTACTTCAACCGTATGGCGTAATTACAAATACATCAATTACAAAAAAGAAACAGCAGATGATTTTTCTAATTTAAATTGGAATCATTATTATAGAAACAGACCGATAATACAAGGTTATTACAACACGCAAACAGGGAAGCTGGATTACGATGCTCAATTTGACTTTGCGTCCTTATTTTATCGAGGAGTAGCTTTTGTTGGTAATCGGTCAACAAAAGGCGATTTTTATGGTGTTATAAGAAAAGATTCTATTATTGTTCCCCTAGAATTTTCAAGGGTCAATTATTTTTACCCAAGTCTTTACGATAGTTTGTATATCGTAACAGACAACAATACAAGTGACTTTTTAATTGATACTTTACTCAACAAAAAAGCAACTAATTTTGAATACATTAGAAGGGTCAAAAGTGATGTTATAATCGCAAGCCAACAGAACAAATATGGAATTCTTGACGATAATTTAAACTGGGTTGTAGAACCGACTTACCGAAGAATTTTAAAATCAAGGAATGATGATTTATTAATAAAAGAAAAGAAATACGGACTGCTGGCTTATGATGGAGAAGAGTTAATTACTCCTTCTTTTAAAAAGAAACACATCCAACAATTAGAACATGGCGCTAGAATCTATTCTACTCGAGCTATGAACGGAAAATTGAGTTATATTAATTACCAATATGGAGAGTTATTTGGTTCTTTCTCAGGCTTTGTATTTGAGGTTGGTGAATTGGTAATTAAAATAGAGAACGAAACAGCAATTTATTATAAAAATGGTTTAGAATTAAACACCAATAAGTTTTTAAAGTACGTTCCTTTGTTTGAAAATGATACACTTCGAGTTTCTAAAAGACGCAAGAAGATTAAAATAACCGATAAGAAAAGTCAAACTACTATAAAAATTAAGAATTTGATTCCTATCGATTTTCACAACTATGGTATTACATATTTTAAGAATAGAACTCAAGGAATTATAAGTTATAATAATACTGTAATTGTAAACGATTCGAGCTATTTAAATTATAC
>WFNC01000369.1 GCA_015488785.1 Flavobacteriales bacterium
CCTGCTGTAATGTTTGCAAATAAACGAATCATCAATGCAAATGGTTTTGCAATTACACCAACCAATTCGATCGGTGCTAATAATATTTTTACTGGAACTGGCACACCTGGCATCCACAACATGTGACCCCAATATCCTTTGTTTCCATTTAAATTAATAATTAACATTGTAATTAAAGCCAATACAAACGTTATCGAGATATTACCCGTAAGATTCGCTCCAAATGGAGGGAAAGGGATTAATCCCATCATGTTTGAAAACCAAATAAAGAAGAATATACTCAATAAAAAAGGCAAGTATTTCTTCATCTGTTTATCACTAAAATTCGGCTTTGCAATATCGTCTCTTACAAAAATTACAATTGGCTCCAAGAATTTCGCTGCTCCGCTCGGAACTAAACCTTTCTTATAACTTTTTGCCATTTTAGAAAAAACAATCATTAAAATAAATGAAACGATAATTAGTGTCGCAACGTTTTTAGTAATCGACAAGTCAAAAAAT
Organism: Flavobacteriales bacterium; assembly: GCA_015488785.1. Lineage (GTDB taxonomy): Bacteria > Bacteroidota > Bacteroidia > Flavobacteriales_D > Parvicellaceae > S010-51. Next base: position 502 of record WFNC01000369.1, read on the forward strand.
ACATTTTCTGTACTCATGTTCCCGCCAACAACATCAAACATATCTGCTTTTTTCTTGTTCGAAACCGAAGTAATCTCTCCCGAATGCATTGTATAACCTTGATATTCATGTCCGTGAGCTACTTTACTCGACATAAAAAACTTAAAGCCTTCGTTATCATAAATAATAACAGGCAAAGGAATGCTAACATGCTTTGGATGAGCCGAATTTTCGTCTAATGTCATGACATGCCATTCGTTTGCATCCTTAATGTGATCCATAATCGTTACAACAGGGTTAAACTCTTTAGGCGCAGTACTTTCTGCATGAGCTTCTCCATGTTCTTCTTGACTTGGGTGATTAGCGTAAAAATTAATTGACAATAATAATGACAACCCTGCTAATACTAATGTTTTAATGCTGTTTGTTTGTTTCATTCCAAATGCTATAAATATTCCTGTTTTTTAGAAATTTCTGCAAAGATAATTATTGTTTAGTATTAGGCAATCTTTTTTTTAATTTTATTATTTGTTTCTTTTCGAGGAAATAGAACTATAGAACGTCACTAATTTACTTATTTTTATTTTCGGGCGTTTAAACAGGCTATTCACTTAAAGTTTTGATACTAAATAAAGATAGTCTAAGTCCAAAAGGAGCTCATAAAATCGCTCTTTTTGCCTAAGACCATCTAATTATTTAGCATCAAAAGCTATCGTTACTATCCTTAACGCATCTTGTTTGTGTATTGTTTAACTATTTTGTGTTTGTGTTTTCGTTTGTCATTCCCCCTTTATCCCTCCCGTAAAAAAAACGGGACAAGCTATTCGCCAAGAGGGAATTTAATTGGTTCACGTCTAAAACTTGGGGATTTACGATTAAAAAAAAGCGTATATTTACGTACTTTTAACAACTAATTATGGAGCTTTTATCACATTTTTTTTCTGAGTCTTTTTTGACTCATTTCACAGCGTCAACTACTCTTGAATATTCTAATATAGAGACAAAACAAGGGGTTTTAGAAATCTATTTAGAAGAAAATAATAATTTACCTTCATCATACGACAGTAGTCTTTATGAGTCTAAAGGATTTTATCCACCTAAAAGAATACAAGACTTTCCAATCAGAGGAAAAGCAGTGTATTTAGTTATTAAACGCCGTCGTTGGCGTTAAAAAAAAGAGAAGAGTGTAATCATAAAAAGTGACTATTCATTTGTAGCAGAAGGTTCTAAAATAACTAAGGAACTTTCTGATTTTTTTAAAATGTAGTAATAGGTAGTCAGGAAGATACGATTAGTAAAGTAGTTCGATATTATGGTGTTTTACCCGCGAAATTAAGACATCACTACAAAGAAAACACGAGTGGTTTTAAAGTTTGGAATCAAAAAAGAACACGCCGAAAACTATATGATATTCCCTTGTAATATTGGAGAGAACTTATCTATAGATGAAGTTTCATTATCAAAAGGAGAACTTTATACCTATTTGACTAATAAAACAGGTAAAGGAAAGAAAGGTACTATTGTAGCTAGTATCAAAGGCACTAAATCAAAAAATATAATTGAAGTTATAAAAAAAACACCTTTAATAGAACGTGAAAAAGTTAGAGCGATTTCAAAAAAAGCCGCTACAAAAAAAATTGTAGCGGCTTTTTCTATTTAATAAGCATCTATTTTAACTGCTCTTAAGTTTACTTCTTATCAAAAGAATCTGTACTTGTATTAGCTACTTTAACTTTATCA
>WFNC01000370.1 GCA_015488785.1 Flavobacteriales bacterium
ATTTATTGGCTTTGTGAAAAATGGATTTAAACTAAAAGATGAAAGCTAGTAATTTTTAATTATGAATTAATAATTATGAATTAAAATGATTAGCTGGTTTTGAATGTATTGTGTTTTTAATTTGAAATGAAGTGAATTCAGTTTAATCTATAATCATTTTTTGCGTTAGGGATAGGAGCGGCATCCTTTTCTGTTTTTTTACAGAAAAGATATAGCGGATAGCCCGCTCGAACGCCCAAATAACTAAAGTTAAATTTTATATAAAAGGATGAAAGTATATCAATTTAAGGGGTTGTTGCAAGAGGAAGGTTGGATTTCTCCAGCTTTTGTTTCGGTGTCTAAAAAAGGAAAGATAAAGTCTATTTCTAACGAATATAAAGGTAGGAATGTTCTGAAAAATATAAATGGATATGCATTGCCTGGGTTTCAGAATGCTCATTCACATGCTTTTCAATATGCGATGGCTGGTTTGGCGGAAAAACACGATTTGGATGCTGAAACGGATGATTTTTGGAGTTGGCGAGAGGAAATGTATAATTTGGCTTTGAAAGTGCGTCCGAAACAATTGGAAAATATTGCTACGATGCTTTATTCGGAAATGATTCGGCATGGCTATACGCATGTTGCAGAGTTTCATTATTTGCATCATGATGTGAATGGGAACCAATATCCTAAATTAGCTGAGATGGGGAGAAGTTTGATAAAGGCGGCGAAACGAAGTGGTATAAATATTACTTTAATTCCAATTTTTTATCAAATGGGAGGTTTTGGAAAGTCTTCTACCGATAAACAGAAACGTTTTATTTCTTCGAGTGTTGAAGATTATTTGAAACTATTGAAAGCAAGTAAAAAAGCTTGTAAATCTTATTCTGGAGCTAATATTGGTGTAGGAATTCACTCTTTGAGAGGTGTGAAAGGTGATGATATTGTGAAGGTAAGCGAGCATGAGGACACGCAAAATTTACCTTTTCATATACATATTGCTGAGCAATTGAAGGAGATTGAAGATTCGATTGCTTATCAAGGGCTAAGACCTGTTGAGTGGATATTGAAAAATGTGGTTCTCAGCAATCGTTACCATTTGGTGCATGCAACACATTTGACAACCGAGGAAACAGAAGGTATTGCTAAAGCGAATGCTAATGTTGTGCTTTGTCCAAGTACGGAAGGAAATTTGGGGGATGGAATTTTCCCGTTGGATTTGTTTCAAAAACTGAATGGGAATTGGAGTATTGGAACGGATAGTCATATTGGAATTAATCCCTTGGAAGAGTTGAGACTTTTGGATTATGGACAAAGATTGACGGGGCACAAGAGAAATATTTACACTTCTAAAACTGAAGGAAATAGTGCTGATTTTGCTTTGAAAATGAACTTGATAGCTGGTAGAAAAGCGATGGGGAATAATCAAACTGATTTTTTTGAAATAGGAACAAGATTTAATGCTTCTGTTTATGATGCAGATGCTCCTTTGTTGTCGGTTTCGTCTTTGGAGAATTTAACCAATACGATTCTTTACGCTTGTGATAGCTCGACTCAATTAGCTACAATTAGCAATGGAAAATTGGTTTCGTATAGAGGTGTTCATAAAAATGGAAGTGAAATTATGACTCAATTTAGAGAAAGCATGGAGGAATTGGGGAATCGGTAAGGTTTATTGGATATTCAACAATCCTAAAACGCATAAACCTTATTGGGTGTAATGCAAAAATCTAATGGTATATCGTGTTTTTCTGATGGGATAATGGAAGGAAGGGATTCAAAATAGGAAAGTCCAATTTTTATACAACTTGAATTACAGTTGGCTAAAAAAGAATCGTAAAGCCCTTTTCCGTAGCCAATTCTATTTCCATTACTGTCAAAAGCTAACAAAGGAATGATTACGAAGTCTAAATGGTTGAGGTCAAAATCTAATTTGATAGTTGGGGTAGGTATGTTGAATTTATCTAATTTATATTCAGTTTGTTTTGTAATAATACTATGCGTCAAAGCTAGTGGATTGAACAAGGTGATTGATGTAGCTAATTTTGAAGTTAAATCAAATAAAGTTTGATTGATTAAAGTTGTATTGACTTCCAATTGTGTTTCAATGGGAAGAAAGGTATGAACGAATTTTTGTTTGAAGTCGAAATAATTAAATAATAAAGCTTGAATTTGCGCTTCCAATTCCAATCGTTGACTACTTGTCAATGCTTTTCGTTTGGATTTGTAAGTTGACCTTATTTCTGATTTTAGCGGCATTTAATTATTTTTTTAAGGCAAGAAAATTATTTTGTTTGGCTATACAATTGATAAACAATACCGTCTGCCAAACCAACCTTTGGAACAATCATTTCTGTAGCTTGAACTTGTTTCATAAAAAACAAATAGATTTCTCCAGCAGGGATAATAACATCGGCTCTATCTGGTTTTAATTTTAGCTTTTTTATTCGGTCTTCATAAGAAAAATTACTGACGTGTTTAACGATGTTTTGGATTTCATCGTAGGTTATTTTTGCTCCAAAGCTATGCACGCTTTCTTTGTAAATTCTATTGATGTTACCTCCAGTTCCAATTGCGATGATATTTTCTTTTATGTTTAGGTTTTTAATCC
>WFNC01000371.1 GCA_015488785.1 Flavobacteriales bacterium
GATTATAGGCTATCACATAAATATCATTGGCTATATTAGTACGCATAAAATCTTCTGAAGCTCCGTTACTCCACAAGTACGAATCGCCTCCGTGAGCATTGAAAATACTAAATTCGCTTTCGCAAATATTGGGATCTCCAACTAATGAAGCGATGGGCGAAACTCCTAGATCTGTGATTGTAAAAAATGTGGTATCGGTTCCGCAACTGTTATTGGCAACAAGGTATCCATTGCCAACTAAACTATTAAATGTTGAAATGGTTGTTCCGTCGTTCCATACATAAGAATCTCCACCTGATGCAGTAAGTGTTGTCGGTATATTATCACAAATCGTCAAATCACCAAGAATTGAAGCTACTGGAGGTGTTCCACTAATTGAAATTGTCATAAAAGCGGTATCGACTCCACAAGCATTGCTTACTGCGGCATAGATATCTTCGGCAGAAGTTGAAGTATAGGTCGCTCCATTAGTTCCGTCGTTCCAGATAAAAGGAGCATCACCTGTTGCGGTTATTAAAGTACTTTCTCCTTGACAAATTGATGTATTTCCTGATAGTGAAACACTTGGTGAATTTCCTAAATCAACTACAGTATAATGAACAGTATCTGTTCCACAGCCATTGTTTGCAACAAGATATCCATTGCCTACTAAATTAGAAGAAGTTCCAACTGTTGTCCCGTCGCTCCAAATATAACTATCTCCTCCAGATGCGGTTAATGTTGTAGCAACTCCATCGCAAATAGTTAAATCGCCTGTTATTGTCGCTACGGGAAGTGCTCCTGTAATTGTTATACTTAAAAAAGCGGTATCAACTCCACAAGTATTACTCACTGTGGCATAGATATCTTCAGCAGAAGTTGAAGTATAGGTCGCTCCATTGGTTCCGTCGTTCCAAATAAAAGGAGCATCACCTGTTGCGGTTATTAAAGTACTTTCTCCTTGACAAATTGATGTATTTCCTGATAGTGTTACGTTTGGCGCTTCGCCATTCCAAGTAATTGTTACTCTTGAAGTATCTGCTCCACAAGCAGTCGAAGATGTAGTTGCATAAAAGACTCCTGCTGTATCGACTGTAATTGTATTAGATGTTGTTCCATCAAACCATTCAAAAGCTCCTGTTCCTGTAGCTGTCAACGTTATGAGCTCCCCTTCGCATAAAGAATTGGCAGAAGCGGTAACATTTACAAAGGTAGCTGAACTTTGAGTCACTTGAATACTATCTAAAATTGTATCTCCACATGGGATTGAATATCCGATATAAAGCATTAATGGAAAAACGTCTGAAGAACTAGAATAATAATCTGTCGTTAAATCATTAGGATTAGAAAATACTCCGTTTCCTCCTAACCAAAAAGTATTATTATTTGAAGATACAGCTGTTAAGCTTACCGTATCTGTTGGACAAATACTAATGGGACTTGAAGTTGTAATTGCAATACTATCGATTATAATAGGAGCTTGACAACCATTGTTTGTATAAGTAGCTGTTCCATTTGGCGAATAATTAACCGTACCTCCGTCTTTTAAACTTGAATTTCCACCTGGTATTCCATTTTGATTAATTAATAAATCTCTTTCATAAGAAACAACATCTGAACAACCTCCAGGGTTAGAAAATGACATACTTAAAGTTCTAGTTCCTCCAGAGTTGTTGTAATTACCAAAATGTCCTGCAGCATTTCCAGCACATTGAAAAACGATATACAAAGTATCATTTAAACCATCGAAAGAATTAAAAGAAACATCAATATCTGTACTTGTAATCAGTAATACATTGGAATTTGCAGGAAGGACTCCTCCTATAGGTTCTTTTAAGAAGCCACAAGTTGTAATGGTTGCATTTAATTGAGCTGTAATATTTGCTGTATTTGCTCCTTGACAAACTCCTAACCAGGAATTAGCTGTGGTAGCCCAAGAAACAGACAAATCACTTGTGTTTAAAGCTGTTGCCCCTACAGCAAATCGAACCATTTCGTTTTCGCCTTCGGGAGTACCGCAGGCATCGACAAGAATGCTTTCAATTTCAAAGCATTGCGCCCAACTTTTTAGGGGTAGCGAAATCACAAACATAAAAAATATGATTCTGATTATCTTATTGTAATTAAAGTGTTTCAACTTAACAATATTTAAAAAATTCCGTTATACAATCTACTTGTAAAGACGTTTACTTTTCTAAGAGGTTGCTAAATTAATCCTTTAATTTGAACTTAATGTTAATTTTGCTTTAGATTTTTATTAACATTAATTTATTTTCGATTGTATTCGCCTCTTTTAGCACGTTAAAATAAGCTGCTATATTTCCTGTTTTCATTAATTCTTTTGCTAATGATTTCAATGCGTTTAATTGTGTTGTTAACTCGTTCATAATCTTTGTTTTTAGGTTTGATTTACCTGAATAAACAATTGCTGTGCCAAACTTGAAAAATAATAACGAAATAGTTTTTACTCTGATTAAGCTTCGAGCACCTAACTTCTACGAACTACAATTGTCTAGCAATGAAGTTTTAAATGCGAATCGGCATGATTATAAATCATATAAAAACAGCTATTTCACAAAAAAAAATACATCTACAAATAAAACACAAAACTATTTTACTATTTTAGCATCACAAACAAGTACAAAAAATGAATTCAGCTTCAAATAAAAATAATGACAACATTGAAATAGAAGAGAATAAAGAGGTTGACACTCAGTTTTTCAAACAGTTTGGTGCAGATTTTAAAATCTTTTTACACAGTATCGTTTCGATAAAAGAAGAAGTCGATATTGAAGCTACGACCACTATAATAAAAAAGAACATAGACTTTTCGGGCTCAAGTGTTTGGATTTTGGTTTGTTCAATAATTGTAGCCTCTATTGGTTTAAATGCAAATTCGGTAGCAGTTATAATTGGTGCCATGCTTATTTCTCCACTAATGGGACCAATTAGAGGTTTTGGATTAGCTATCGCTACAAACGACATCAAAACTTTAGCTCAATCACTAATGAATTTTGGAATAATGGTTGTCGTAAGTTTACTTGCTTCTTGGGCTTATTTTTGGCTCACCCCTTTGCATGATATAACTCCAGAACTAACAGCCCGAACAAAGCCTCAAGTTCTCGATGTAATGGTTGCTTTTTTTGGTGGTCTAGCAGGTATTATCGCTGCAGCATCAGATAATAAAAGTTCGGCAATGACGATTATTCCAGGCGTAGCAATTGCTACAGCGTTAATGCCTCCTCTTTGCACAGCTGGATTTGGTTTAGCAACCCACAATTGGGACTTCTTTTTTGGGGCGTTTTATCTCTTTACTTTAAACTCTGTATTCATTGCATTATCTACAATTGTAACTGTTTGGATGCTTCGTTTTCCTTTGGTTAATTTTTTGAACAAGAAAAAAGAAAAGCGAATTAAGTACATTATTTTTGCCTCTATGTTAGTCGTTGTTATTCCAAGTATTATTGGATTTATCAACATCATTAATGAATCAATGTTTTATGGCGAGTCTAAAAAATACATTGCCTACTTGGAACTTGAAAATAAAAATGTGAATATCGATTCCAAAATAAATTATAACGATGGGAATCCTGAAATAACACTTTGGATTCAAGGAGACTACCAAGATGAAAGAGCTATAAAAGCATGGAAATCAAAAATAAAAGATTACAACATTGGTAAAGTGTCTTTAGAAATAAAACAAAACGAAAAAGCTCAATATGTCGATACAAACTCAATCCGTTTAAAGACAATGTATGAAACAAAACTATCGGCACTAAACACAGTAGCAGAAGAAAGGGATTATTTAAAAAATGAGTTAATTAAATTGCAGACTTCTAAACTTAACATTTCAGAATTGGAACAACGAATCAAATTAGGATTTCCAGCACTAGAAAAACTTTCTTTTGGCGAGGCTTATGAAACTAATTTCACAGGAAAAATAGACACTTTGTATCTTTTTAATGTACATTGGGGAGAAATTAGGGACTCTTTAGCACAAGACAAAAAGATGAAGCAATTAAAAAAGACTTTGCGACTAGAACTTGAATTGAAACATTTAATTTCAAAGAAAGATTCCAGCCTAAGAGTTTTAACTTATTAAAATAGAACCTATGAAAACAATCTTAACTTTATTAGCTGTTACAAATTTATTTTTCAGCTTTGCACAAACAACAATTTCGGACAGTATTTTTCACAACGGAGGATTTCGAACATACCTATTATATGTCCCAAGTTCATATACAAATGCAAATCCTACACCGCTCGTATTAAATTTACATGGATATGGAAGCAACAGTCAAGAACAAATTGTTTACGGAGATTTTAGACCAATTGCTGACACAGCAAACTTTTTGATTCTTTTGCCTCAAGGTTTGCCAATGCCATTTACAGGTTCTACCCATTGGAACGCTAGCTATGGTTCTGGAGTTGAAGACGTTGACTTTATCGATAATTTACTAGACTCTATTGCTTTGGATTATAATCTAAATCAAGACAGAATATACAGTACAGGAATGAGTAACGGAGGTTTTATGAGTTTAACGTTAGCTGGAGAATTAAGCAATCGTATTACTGCTGTAGCATCTGTAACAGGGGTAATGACCGTAAATCAAATTCCTGCAAATACAGTAACAACCCCCGTTCCTGTAATGCAAATTCATGGAACGCAAGACGGGACGGTAAACTACAATGGGACAGCTCAATTCTTAAGTGTCGATTCAGTTGTAAGCTACTGGGTTAATCACAACAATTGTAATTCAACACCTGTTGTAACGCCTATTCCAAACACAAATACTACCGACGGTTGCACAGCTGAACGATTTGATTATTTGAATGGAGACAATGGTGCAGAGGTTGTTCATTATAAAGTAACAGGAGGAGAACATACTTGGCCTGGATCTGCCGTTAACATAGGCGTTACAAATCAAGATTTTAATGCCTGTATTGAAATTTGGAAATTCTTTAACAAATACAATAAAGA
>WFNC01000372.1 GCA_015488785.1 Flavobacteriales bacterium
GTTAAAAAAAAAACTTAAAATTAATTATAGTATTGACTCTTCTAATTTGTCTAATTTTGATTTCATTATTTGTTTTGGTTTCTTAATAACATCTAAAATTCTATCGGAAATTGCTTTTAAAACAGGAACAGCAACAGTGTTTCCTAATAAATCATATGCAAAATTTGTTTTAACAGGAATTTCATAATTATCAGGATAACCAAAAATTCTTAGTCCTTCCCTAATTGTCAGTTTTCTAACTCCATTTCCATCAGGCACAACAATTTTACTCATATCTGTCGCAACAAGTGTTGGCGCTATATCATTAGGATTTAAAATCTTATTTATTTCAAAACTTAATTTTCCCGTTACAATATTATACCCTTTAGGTTTTGTTTCGTCATAAACACGAGAAGTAACAACTCCATTTTCTAAAATTTCTTTTACTAATTTTTTAGGATGTTCAAACCTTAAATAACCTTTATCAACTAAATCGTCTAACATACCTTTTAAATCATAACTTTCAAACAAATCAACTGTTGGTGCGAAAGTTTCAATTTGTTTTAATGTCAAAGGCATTCCATCCATCCAATCAATACCAATTTCAACTGCCCAATGTTTCTGTCTACGAACTTTAAAAAGTTTATTTAAAAGTCTTATTTGTTCTCTACTACATTCACCCTTTACTCCAATATCCCAACTATGAATATTATTTGCTCCTCCTCTTTTGTCTTTTATAGATTTTCCATATAATTCTGTAACTGAAAAATGAGAAAGTAATTTTTTAGTAAAGTCAGTATTCATTGTTTCTTTTCCAGTTTCTAACACATCTTTTAAAACCTTAAAAGTTGGTGTAAAATTATCTAACGAAACTTTATTTTTTTTTGTTCCAACAATAAAAATTCTTTTACGTGATTGTGGCACACCAAAATTAACGGAATCTAATACTTTCCAAGAAACTTGATAGCCAAGTTCATTTTCAAGTTTATATAAAATGGTTTTTAAAGTCCTACCCATTTCATCTTTTTTATCTACAATATCGTGTCTAACCAATCCCTCAACATTTTCAAGAATAAACCCTTGTGGTTTTTTATGTCTTAAAATTCTTTCAACTTCAAAAAACAAAGTTCCTCTTGTATCTGCAAACCCATTTCGTTTACCACCAGCACTAAATGGCTGACAAGGAAAACCACCAAAAAGAAAATCAAAATCTGGAATATCTTCATTTCTTAATTGAAAAATATCACCAATAAAATTATCGTGATGATGATTATACTTTAAAGTTTCTACTGCATAAGGTTTAATTTCAGATGTTAAAACACATTGTGTTTCAATCCCTCTTTCTTTACAAGCCTGTTCAAAACCAATGCGAATTCCACCAAGACCAGCAAATAAATCTATAAATTTCAATTTCTTATTCATCATTCTTAATTTTGTATTCAACGTTTGGTTCAGCAACAAGACTTAAATTTGATTTAAAATCTTCTATTTCAAATTTAGTACAACCAATAACAGAAAGACATTGTAAAAAGAAAGTAGCACTAAAACTACCTCTACTTATTTTACTTGTAATACTTGATTGAGTTTCACTTAAACCTTGTTCGTTTAACAAAAAAACTAAATCAGAAGTTGAAATACCTCTCTTTACTAATTCTGACTTTAAAAGTCGCTTTACCTTATCATTTGAATAAATCATAATGCAAATCTAAATAGATATTCTCATATATGCAAGTATTTAAGCGAAAATAATTAAAACGTTGGGTAACAATGTATAAAAATAATTGCGAGTTTAGTGTTAAATTTAAAGTTCGTATCTTTGAACAAAGTTTAGTGATAGTTTGAAAGTTAGAGCCTTGAAATTCGCAACTATTCTTATACCAACCGTTACAAACCATAAGAATTAACGTCAAAACACAAAGATTATGAGCGACAATAGCGGAATGAAAGTAATACAAAAAGACGATGAGACAACCGAACTTACTTATAGAGTGTATTTCTCTGGAAAACCAGAAACGGCAAAAACAGCAACTTTAAAACTTGTTAGAATACTTAAAGGTTTTTGGCTTAACGAAAATGATAAAGAATTAACACAAACTGACGGGCTAAACAAAGAAGTTTTCTATGGACAAAAAGTAAAAATAAAACTCATCACTTCGCATACCGAAGATGGAAAAACTATTGAAGTCGAAATTAAAGTAAAAAAAGGAGATAATTACATAGATCTTAATGATGAGCAAGAGACATTAAAACTTAAATTGAAAGCAAAAAATAATGAAGCAATATCAGAACCTTTTTACTTAAATCCAAGATGGTATAACGAAGAAAAGGAAAATTACAATTATGATACTCATCAAACAGAAATTGACCCAAAAGAATTGTTAACATTTGTGTTTGATGCTAAGTATAAAGGTCAAGATAAAAAATACGGAAGAATTGACCTACCTAAAGACGATACGCTAAAATTAAAACCAGTAACTTATCGAAGAAATTACGAAGAACTTATTGGGCTTTTCAATACAGACAATAGCAGAGAAAAAGACAAAGAGCAGAATTATGAGAACAAATTTATAGATAGTAATTCTGAAATAAAAACCATTGTAGATGAATTTATAGAAAAAGCAACTGACCAAGACATTATAATCTCAGAAATCAAAACACTTGTTGAAGAAAAATCAAAAGCACTTTGGGACACGGCAGTAAAACAAGTGCAAAACGGTAACCTTGACGATAGACCACTTTATTGGGCAAGAAACAAAATGCAGTCTTGGTTAAAACGAAATCCATTATTCAAAGACCAAATTAATCTTGAAACAAGTCAAATTACAGGGAATACATTAAAAGAAATAATACAAATTTTTGAAGAAAAAAGCAGAAACTATACAGGAATTGACTTCTCAAAAGCAGGAAACAAAAAGAAAGTATTAATTACGGGATTTGACCCATTCCAGTTAGATTTTGAATTTTATGGGGAAAGAGGTATTCAAACTTTTAATCCATCAGGTATTATTGCTTTAGCCTTACAAAACAGTAAAGAATTACTAAAAAATAATATTTTTGTTCAAACTTGTATTTTCCCAGTTAGATATGAAGACTTTGACATTCAGATTGTTGAAAACGTTGCAAAGAAACATCTTAATAATCAACTAAGTCTTTTAATGACAACTAGTTTAAATGGTAGTAATCCTAGGTTTGATATTGAGAAGTATGCAACTGAGTATAGAGGTGGATTTCACGATAATATGTGTATTGGTGATTATAATAATCCGAAATATGATAAATCCCGCTTTTTAGCAAATAAAAGTAGTAGACTAACAGAGACAACTCTTCCTAAGAAAAAGATTTTTGGAACATCAGATAATATTGAATTAAATGGTCAAAATGTATACTTTGATACTGAAAAAAGTGAAACAACAGGTTCAGGAAGTAATTACTTATCGAACGAAGTTATGTTTAGAACAACGAAATTAAGAGGTAATTTTGATATACCAGTTGGTCATTTTCATTTAGGAAATTTAAAATCTAAAGATCCAAAAACAGGTAAAATTAAGAGTGATATCTTAAAA
>WFNC01000373.1 GCA_015488785.1 Flavobacteriales bacterium
CAATAATGTACAACGACGTTTTGGGAGATTCTACTGATTATGGAATAACTAATGCAGGAAGAATATATCAAATAGGAGAAACTAATAATACAAATGTTGAATTTGCTACTATTAGCTTTAAAGATGGTAATAGCTCTCTAGGGACACAACATATTCATGACAATTCTTTAAGTTTTAACACGTTAGCAAAAGGAAGGTATAAAATTGATGATGTTACTTCTTGGATGCACAATCACCCAAATGAAGCAAGTCATAAAAATCAATATGCTTATCCGCCTCTTTCCCCAAAGAAAGATAAATTGGAAATTTGTACGTAATTTAAATGGCCTTTAAATGAATATGAATATAGAACAAAATGAAAGTTTAGAGAGATTGGCTAGCTCCGATAGGAGATCCGCCAACCGAACTTAACTTTTATGCCGGTCTATGTTTATATTCATTTTTAGCCTTGTCTTTTTTGCTTCGTTTTTTTGACTAAGTACTAAGTGAAACGTTCTCATTTATACCTTTAAAAAGAAAATAAAAAAGAATAAATAAAAAAATGAAGAGCCTGTCCGGCTTGAGGACATAGAGCAAGTAGAGAAAAAAAGAATTGGTATTTATCCTTTTGGGGAAACAAGCGGATAAGCATAAAAATCAATATGGAAGACTTAGGTCTATGGATTGGGACAATGGTATAGTTAGTGATTTTGAAGATATGGGAAAACACAACTTTCACTTTAATGTCTTTTTTTCAGAGTACAAACTTAATTACGAATTAAGAGGTTCAAAATCAGTTATCCCAACAAGAGTAGAAAGTTATTGGGGTATTCTTAAATTATTGAAATAAATTATGAAAAGAGTTCTAATATATATTGTAATATCATTTTTGACTATAAGTTGTAATGAAGAAACTTCATCTATAAAAACAATAATTAACACAGAAAAAGCAAAATATTTACTAAAAATAGATACAAATGAAGTTATATCTAATATCTTTTTGGAAATTAACTATGAATCAATTAGAAAAAGTCATTTTTTTAGTATTAAAAATATAGACTCTTTACCAAATCTAGTTTTGAAACAATTAAGTTTAATTACCTCAGATTCTTTTGAGATTCTTAAAAACGGAAAGAAATTAGAATTAGATAAATTGAAATCTCAAGAAACTAAAAACATTTCGTGTAGAAAAATAAGTTATATAGGAGTGTCTGAAGAGTTTACCCTAATTTCATATTTGCAAGCTTGTTCTGATTATACTAATAACATTTTAATTATTAAACATAGTTCTAATGAAATTCAAAGTTTATGGATAGGTAATCTATACCCTTCTGTGATTTCTACAGAAGAATTAACATATAAAAAAATAGAGTTGACAAGTCCTAAAATAATTTTTGATTATTTAGATTATAGTTTAAATAAAGGGGAGTTACATGTTGCTTCTAAAATAATTATTTAAGGCTTTTCTAGTTACAGGTTACACACCACGCATTCCGCAATAAAACCGCCCCAACTTTGGAAATTATAAAACAAAACTAAAACAAAACAGAGCATTGCAGTTCTGTCCCCACTTCTGCAATTCCGTAAACTCCATTGCCCTCCCTTGGAAAAGCGGTATTCCCTTAGTCGTTCCTCCTGCTCGTTTCGTTCATTAGTAGCTGTCCTTCCTTTTTTTTGCCTTTGTTATTTGGTTCTACCGAGTTTGGTGTGGGTTTATTACCTTTGCTAATTTTTTAACAGTCTTTCTCTCAATTTTAATTTGATAAATCTAGGCGTTTTTTCTGTTCTATTTCTGCAAAAATAGCTTTTGCATCTAGAAACTCTTGTTCTCGACTTTTGCTTTGTCAAATAATTTAACATCACCTTTGTCTTCCAATTTTTCAATCACACGATTATATTTTTTTTCTTAATTAATTCTAAGAAAAAATCATAAAACCAACCCTATTTCCTCGGTAAAAAATAACCTAAAGGTTTTAGCACATTGTCCCATTGGTAATATTGAAGTCTGACTAAATCTTTGCTTTTATTTATCGAAGCAATCACGTAGTTTACGTTTAGTTTCTTAATTGAATCTCCTGGAGGAACTTCCATTATTTTCCAAATGTCAACCGTTTTTGTCGAATTGTTTTTGTCTGTTACCTTAAAAGTTAAGTCTGGTGTTATTTGTTGTATCGAATCCATTTGAGCTTCCGTATGGTCAGTAACGACGTGATTGAAATGCATTTTTTTGAAGTGGGTAACATAGTGAGCAACTTGAGTTGTGTCAAATACAGGAACGGGGTTGTTTTTTCCATCTAGCAACGTTAAGGCACTTTGGTCATTTACATTTACAATAAACGATTCGCTTGGCTTGTCGTTGTTTATGACTTCTATTTTGCGTATTTCTCCAACGCCGTAGTTATATACCCCTGTGTATTGCCAGTCTTTGAAACTTGTAAAAAATCGTGCGTCTAAAGAACCTCTCAAACCTGGTTTGTAAACTATAAATGGAATGGTAGATTTTTGTTTCTTTTTTTGCAAGAGCATAAAAGTTCCTTGGTGATTGGGTGTGGCGTTTCCAATGTACCATGTTTTGAATGGTTGGTCTTCTCCAAATTTGTAAATGGCAACTTTCTTGTGCCTTACCGCCAAGTAATTCATTGTTGTTTTTATTTTAGATTCGTCCAAGTCTTGACGAATAACAGTACTCTTAAAAGCCTCTAAAGCCAATGTTGCGTTTTCGGGTTTGGCTTTAAATTCCGATCCTTCTACCATCCATGTTTTTTCGGCATTGTCTCTTGTTATGGTAATTAAGTTTCCTTCGGTGTCAGAAATTGTAAACTTACCAACATTGGAAGTATCGGCTACCGCAAAGTCTCTCAATGGACCACTTGTCGTTTCTGAAACGCCTTGGTCATTAAAAAATACGACACCTGCAAGTACTGCAAGAATTAATAAGATGATAATTGTTTTTATATTTTTTTTCATTTTGATAGGTTGAAATGTGCTTGTTTGTTTTATTTTTTTTGCAAAAGAGATAGTAGCGGCATCCTTTTCTATTTTTTTTATAGAAAAGATACAGCGGATAGCTCGGGTCCGATTTTTTTTATCGGAATTTGCCCAAATTATTATGCATATCTTTTTTTACGGATAAAGAGTTGAACCATTGCCAAAAGTACTACAAATAATATTGGAACAATCATATTTATAGTTTGCCATTTGGATCTTTCTAGGGAAATGGCTTTTCGGTCGAGTAAGCGTTGTGTTTTTTGACGGGAACGGAGGGGAATTAAATAATCGTTGCCCATGATATAATCGACCAAGTTGAGGAAGAAAATTCCATTTCCATGGTAGGGAACTAAATTTCCAGCGTTGTCTCTCACATTTGGGTCAAATTCTAAGCGGTAGGGAACTAAATTTCCTTTGTTCGAGTAGCCCAATTCGTTACGGATAATGTCGCCATCTCCAATTACAACCATTTGATTTCGCTTGCTTTTTTCTTTAAACTTGTAGTCGCGACTTTGTATAAAACTTTCGGTTATTCTACCTTTAAAGTGAGAGTCGAATTCTCCGTCTAATAAGTAAGCCAAAGGTTGTGTTGGTGTTTTCTTAACTTGTTGACTAAGCGTAGGGTTGTAGCCGTCCAAAAAGTCGTAACTCACTCTAAATCTCGAAGGCATTATTTTGTAGTCTTTCGAAGATTCTAAAAGCACCGTTTTAGAGACTGATTTGTCCCCGACCGCCTCTAACGAACTTACATATCGAAGCATAATTGGAGCTACATTTTTGGTGGTAATGTGGTTGGAGCTTACCCTAGGGTATAAAAACCAATTGTAAATAGGTTTGTAATTGTCCCTTCGCCAAGTAGGGCCACAATTGGCGTCGGTTACCAAATCTTTGTTGATTCTTACGCCGTATTTAAACAACATATCGTCCAAGTTTACGTCCAATGGAGCGGTGTAAACAAACTTGTCTATCGCCAAAGAATCTTCTGGAACTTGCATCATATCGACGAGCCAAAAAACCTTTTTTCCGTTCATGATAAACTGGTCAATTATAAATTTTTCTTTCTCATTAAACTTTTCTTGAGGTTTTGCGATAATCAAAGCATCCGATTTATCCAAGGCATGAATGTCCTCTTTTATCGTCGAATCGCTCACCATAAAATGCCTAATTTGTACCGTGTCAACATTGTAAAACTCTAGTAATTGATGTCTAATCATACTCGCCTGAGCGTTGTCCAACTCGCCATGACCTCTCAAAAACGAAATGGTATGACGTTTCTTTTTCGTTAAATCCCAAAACCCTTTTACAAACGAATATTCCAGTTGATTAATCGCCGAATTGACCTGTGGCGGAGAAACCATATAATTACCAACCTGCAAGAAATTTACAGCCACCTGAGAATTCTTGTAGCGGATAATTGCCCCTGGCCAAAACTCGATTTTTTCTTCCTTACCTTCCTGCTGATCAATCAAATACATCGGCGAAATTCCATCTTCAAAAAGCGTTCGTTTCAAATCATCGGCAAGTTCAGCATCGGCATTGGGGTTTATAAATCGATACTTAATCTTGTGCTTCGAAAAAGCCTGAAACTCCTCCAGTTTTTCCTTTACAGCGTTCTTCAATTTCTGAACATAAGCAGGAAACTCACCGTCTAGGTAAATCTCAATATTCACAACACCGTCCAATTCATTCTCAAAAAACGAAGTCGTCCTATCCGAAAGTGTATGTACCTTATCTTCGGTCAAATCCAAGCGCAAAAACTTAGTCTGACTTATAAAATTAATCAAAACTATAATTGCCAAAACAGCTATAATCTCAATTATATGTCTCGCTATTGGTGATTTTCTTTTCATTTTTAATTCTTTTCTTTTATACAATCTACGCGTATTCTCATTCTTATTACTTGGGCGTTTTAACGGGCTATCCGTTTGTAGTTTTTAATTTTTAAAGCAGTTCAACTAAGCAAAAAAGGAGCTTCTAAAGTCGCTCTTTTTTGCCAAGTTTCTCGAACTTAAAAAATCAAAAAGCTACCACTTCTATCCCTAACGCAAAAACAAACCTTTAAGATTCAAGACCGAAACATTCAAAACCAAACATTCAAAAAGACAAAAATTTATTGAATTGTAGTTATCCTAAAGTTTCCTCAGTTATACAACAAACAATTTCAATGTAGTTTATATTTGTTTTCTTAATTCTTAATTCGTAATTCTCAATTCGTAATTCGTAATTCCAAATTCCAAATTCTTAACTCTCAATTCCAAATTCGTAATTCGTAATTCCAAATTCGTAATTCGTAATTCGTAATTCAAAAACCTCCTACCATTTTCTACTCTGCATTACCATTTTCGTTAAAACAATAAACAACGCAATCACACTCAAATAATAAATTAAATCTCTACTATCAATTACCCCTTTTTGCATCCCCATATAATGTTCTTGAATACTCAGGTTTATAAAAATATAATCGAAGGGAGCGCTCAAAGTCGTCGCCATAAACTGAAAACCAATATAAACCGTAAAGCTCAAAAGAATAGCAATCAAAAAAGAAATAACCTGATTTTTGGTCAAAGCCGAAGCAAAAATACCAATAGAAACAAATACAGCCCCCAAAAGAAAAAGTCCAAAGTAAGCGCCCAATGTTCCTGCATGATCTATATTTCCTCTAGGGTCGCCAAGTTCTACAACCGAGTAATAGTAAATTAGCGTTGGCAATAAAGCCAAAAAAACCAAGGTCACACTAGCAAAATACTTCGCCAATATAATGGCAGTATCTGTTATCGGTTGAGTCAATAAAAGCTCTATTGTTCCCGTTCTGTTCTCCTCCGCCAACGAACGCATCGTAATCGCAGGAATTAAAAAAAGGAAAACCATAGGCGCATTTGTAAACAACACACGAAGAGAAGCTTCTCCCATGTCCAAAACATTTCCCGAACCAGGAAATATCCACATCCAAATACCAATGGATATTATAAAAAATAAAATGGTCAAATAACCAATCAATGAATTTAGAAAAGACCGAAGTTCTTTTAGGTATAATGCGTACATAATTTTACAAAAAAAATGATTTAACCAACAAAGATACAAATTTGATGGCATAATTTCTGTTAAAGAATTATAACTTTTAAAAAAGCAACCGTTAACTAAGTTACTACGTCTTATTTATATCCGAAATAGGGATTAATTAATTATTAAAACTAACTTTAACCAAAATAATATTGTATTCTTAACGTGAAAAAATGGGTTCTAACATATTTTATCGTCTTTTTGGCGATTTCAAGTTCTTATGCTACGCATATAGTAGGAGGGGAGTTGTATTATGAATCCTTAGGAGGAAATCAATATAAAATTATACTCAAAGTCTATAGAGATTGCTTAAATGGAGTAGCTCCTTTCGACAATCCAGCTTCAATTGGCGTTTTTAATTCAAGTGGAGCGTTAATTGATGAAA
>WFNC01000374.1 GCA_015488785.1 Flavobacteriales bacterium
CAACAAAGTCTCTAAGAATCGAAAAACTGCTTGGTTTGAAATAATTAGCCATTACAGCAAAAGAAACTCCCCTTTTGGCTTCGATAAAATCTAAGGCTACCAAAAATCGTTCTAATTGGATTTTCGCCTTGTCTTCCATTATATTTTTACGATGTGTAATGACTTGCGGAAACTTCATTGAAAAAGTAAAATCATCAGGAGTTTCTCCCATCCATTTTTCTAGCACGTGTGGTTTTGGCGTTCCATACCTAGTTGCATTTACTTCTATACTGTTAAATTGTTTCCCATACTCTTTCAAGAAGTTTTTGATGGGCGTATTACTAGGGTACAATGTTCCTTTATAATTCTTGTCTGACCAAACAGGTGCTCCAAAATGAAATTTTACTTCCTTGGTTTTTGGCAATCTGTTTAATGCTAAAGTAGATAGTTCGCTGAGGGTTTCAAAGGTGAAGTCCGCTCCTCGTTTGTCTTCAATGTTTCCGAATTTCATATTGTAAAAATTACGATTTAACTAAGCTTTGATGTGCCCATTATTTTGTTTTTTGCAATTCAATCGTATAATAAATTGATTTTTCAATTAAGAAATTAAAAGGAATTGAATCAGTTATTTTCTGAGCTTGATACTCCGTTTTTGGAATCAACTTTAATATTTTATCTTCTTGCTTTATGAAAACTTCTCCATTATTATAAAATGGAATTATATCTTTCCATTTGTAGTAAATCAAACCTTCCTCTTTGTCAATATATACTTCAAGCACAGGAGGCTTATCCATATTCAAATACCAATCAAATAAAGAACTATAATCTTTACCTAAAAGTGTATTAAATTTTAATATTAAATCATGGCTAGAGATATTTTGCTTAGACAAATCTTTTTGAATTAAAAAAAGGCTTTTAAAAAAAAGACTATCATCATTTACCACTTTTCTTAACGAATGGATCATTAAAGCTCCTTTACTATAAATATCTTGATCTGCTTGATTCACCCAACTATTATACAAAACTCCGCACTCCTTGAGTATTGGAATCGTGTTTTTTGTTGAATATATTGCCTGTTTCATTCTCAAATCATAAGCCTCTTTTCCATATATTTTCTCTAAAAATAATGCTTCTGAATAAGTAGCCATACCTTCATGTATCCATATATCACAGTAATCTTCACCTGTCAGACTATTCCCCCACCATTCGTGAGAAAGCTCATGAATAAGAGTTGTGTTATATTCTTTCCAATTATTTTCATAATCCGACCCCATGGCAATACCTGACTGGTGTTCCATGGCAGAAAAAGTTGATTCAATAAATTTACACCCATCTTCCCAAAAAGGAAACTCTCCATAAAGTTTTTCAAACTCATTCAAAATCATCGAAGTTTGCTCATAAAATCGACTCGCTTTATCTTTATTGTAATCTAACACATAAAATTTTAACTCCCTATCAACACCATTAATATCTTTATAAGGCTTTGTCAACTCAATAAAATGTCCTACATTAAAGGATAAACTATAATTATTAATTCTGTTGGTAATTTCATGTTGATAGGTTTTTGTTCCTTTATCAGAATTACTTTCAATACTGATTAACCGTCCATTAGAAGCCACTACCAGGTTACTAGGCACAGTAACACTTATACTTGAGGAATCTGACTCTGCTCCTAGCAATGCATTACAAGGCATAATAAATTTTGGTCCTATACCTTCTGTAACGGTAGATATCCAGACTCGTCCCTCTTTGTCTTTTTCCCACTGGATAGGTCCTTCACCTGCAACATTTGCCGGTTTTCCTTTGTATTCTATACTTAGTTTTAATCTCTTGTTTATTTTTATATTTTCATCAAAGATCAAGTATAACAAATCGGCTTTTCTTACAATTTTAGCATTTTCCACAGAGCATAAAAATGAAGTAATCTTCATTCTTTTTTGAAGATCAAAAAGAAACGTTCGCTGAGCAGATGTCGTCGTAAAGAAAATATCCATTTTTCCAGAAATACTTTTTTTCCGAGGTAAAACATTAACCTTCCAATCATATCGATTGACCTTATAATCTCGAGCTGGATTGAGATTATCTCCAGCTATTCTTTCAGATTTATGGAACTTTTTAAACCCTTTATTATTTAATCTATATTCAATAAAAGGCTTATAATAACAGGAATTCAGTCCAAAAGATAGAACACCTAATAGTACTAAAGTTTTTTTTATTTTATTTAAATATAATTTCATTAATTATCGCTTAAGAAGCTAATGTAAAAACAATAAGGCATTAGAAAGATAGAACACACGGTTTATATTGATAACACATAAACAAAAAAAAGGCGATTTCTAAAAATAGTAATCGCCTTTTAATAATCTTATTTCTTTATATTAATGTTGTAACATTACTGGCATTACTAACATTAAAATATCTTCACTTTCATCTTCTGGACTTTCTGGCAATAAAATTCCTGCTCTGTTTGGAGCACTTAATTCTAAAACAATAGATTCTGTATCTATATTGTTAAGCATTTCTAACATAAAACGAGAGTTAAAACCAATTTCCATAGCATCTCCCTCGTAAGAACAAGTTAATCTTTCGTTTGCTGCATTAGCAAAGTCTAAATCTTCTGAGTTTAAAACTAACTTACTATTATCTATTTTTAAACGAACTTGGTGTGTTGTTTTATTTGCGAAAATTGCAACCCTTTTTATAGAACTCAACAAAGACTTACGGTCTATTGTCATTCTATTTGGATTCTCGTTTGGTATTACAGCTTCATAATTAGGGTATTTACCATCTATTAAACGGCAAACTAAATTGAAACTTCCAAATTTGAAATGAACATTGCTCTCATTATATTGAATTGCAACATCTTCATCTGCACTGCTCAATAGATTTTTAACCAAAATCATTGGTTTTCTTGGAATGATAAAAGAGGCTGCTTTCTCTGCTCTCAAATCTCTTCTTCTGTATCTTACTAATTTATGTGCATCTGTAGCAACAAAAGTAATACTGTCTGTTTCTAACTGACAAAAGATACCACTCATTACAGGTCTTAAATCATCGTTCCCTGCAGCAAAAATTGTTTTTTCAACCGCTCTAAAAAGAATAGATGAATTAATTACCACACTAGAAGAATCTTCTAAAACAGGTACTTTAGGAAATTCTTCTCCATTGTAACCACTCAATTTATATTTCCCATAATCAGATGCAATTTCAATTGCAAATGTAGTATCGTCAATTAAAAATGTCAACGGATGATCTGGAAACGTTTTTAGGGTATCCATTAATAACTTAGCAGGAATTGCAACACTCCCGGTTTCTTTCGCTTCAATTTGGAGTTCAGTAGTCATCGTTGTTTCTAAGTCTGAGGCAGAAAT
Organism: Flavobacteriales bacterium; assembly: GCA_015488785.1. Lineage (GTDB taxonomy): Bacteria > Bacteroidota > Bacteroidia > Flavobacteriales_D > Parvicellaceae > S010-51. The sequence goes on from WFNC01000374.1 coordinate 3,351, forward strand.
AGTTAACGTTTTCTCGTTAATATCAAATAGAAAATTATCTAAGATAGGTAATGTGTTTGAACTGTTTAAAACACCTCCAATAGACTGCAATTGCTTTAATAAAGCTGTGCTTGATACTATAAAATTCATCTTCTTTATGTACTAAAAATTAATAACATTCTCTTTATTCCTACTTCACTTCAAAGCTTAATCTATTCTTTAACAAAGAGAGTTAATGACAAATTTAAGATAAAAGCGTTTATTCAACAAACTCCCCCCTAAGAGTTATCAACAATTTTAAGCGCTATAATTGTTTATTACTTGATTATTTTCATTATTTTAGTCGAAAAAAGAAAAACAAGATGAGTGATACTATTTTTGACGAAGATTTTGATAATGATTTCACAACAAAGAGTCGCCCCGATTTTTTAACCATTTTAATCATTCTTACCTGGATTGCTGTTGGTTTTACCGTATTGGGCAGCATTTCTAGCTTTATGAATCCTTCCAGTTCTTTAGATCAAATGGATGAAGCGATGGCTGTTTTTGAAGACATGCCAACCGATGATCAACTTATGGTTGACATGATGATTGATGTTAAAGTCTTTTTTCAAGCCTCTATTGACAATTTTAAAAATATTAATCTTTCAAATTTAATTCTCTATCTTCTTGAAGGTTTTGCAGCTTTATTAATGTTTAACTTAAATAAGGTGGGCTATTGGCTTTATGCGCTTTGTCAAGTTGGCTTTGTAATCGTTGCTAATTCTTTTTACCCCTCTAACAATATTATGACTTCAATCTTAATTGGATATACCCTCTTTACTTCAAGTCTATTTTTAATCTTATATGGAGTCAATTTTAAACATTTAAAGTAACATTATGGAAACTACAAAAACATACGCCGATTATCCTGCCTGGAAAGATTTCCAAGCTTATTACCCAGAAGAATTTAGAATTACAGACCAATCTAAACCCAACGAAGAGTATTGGGAATGGGACGAATATTCGGTTCACTTAGACCGCTACGTTCCTAAAGAAAACAATAAGAAAGTTAAAATTCTTTTGATTCACGGAGGTGGAGGAAACGGGCGTTTGATGGCTCCAATGGGAGTTGTTTTAAGTGGATTAGGTTATGAATGTGTAGCTCCTGATATGCCTGGTTTTGGTTTAACAAAAATTAAAAAGCCAAACAGTTACAACACATGGGTTGAACTTGTAAGCGCTTTAGTAGATAAGGAAATTGAAAAAGATGGAAAGGAAATTATCTTGTGTGGAATTAGTCTTGGAGGAATGTTAGCCTACCATGCTGCTTGTATAAACAAAAAGATAAAAGGAATAATGGTATCTAGCTTAGCTGACACTACAGACCCTAAAGTTCAAATACAGCTTTCTAAGAATGATATGATAGGGAAAACTGGTGCAAAAACGCTATCAGCAATGAAAAGCCTAACCGACAATATTAAAGTTCCGATAAAATTAACCACAAAAATGTGGGCTATGGCGAACGATCCTTCTTTTGTAAAAAAGCTAAAGAAAGATAAAGTTGGGTCAGGATCTTGGGTTTATTTAAAGTTTTTAAGGACACTATTTGAAGCAAAACCGACTATCGAGCCAGAAGACTTCAATAATTGTCCTTTATTCTTTTTTCAACCAGAAAAAGATTTTATTATTCCTTGGGAAATATCAGAACCTTTCTACAATCGTCTAGCTTGCGACAAAGAAATGATGTTTTTAGAAAATTGCGGACACATCCCAATGGAAAAACCAGGGGTTTTTCAACTGAAAGACAAGGCTTTAGCTTTCATTCACAAAATAGAGAAAATAAAATAATGCTTTTTTTTCAATTTAGGCTTGGATATTAATATATTATTCGTATCTTTGCCATCGCTAAACGGATAGTTGGCAGAGTGGTCGAATGCGCTGGTCTTGAAAACCAGTGTACCGTAAGGTACCGGGGGTTCGAATCCCTCACTGTCCGCATTGAGTAAAAAGGTCTGAAGTTTTCTTCAGACCTTTTTTATGTCTAGTGTTTTTTTTTGAGATTGTTAAAATCTTTATGAAACATATCTTAGTTTTTCTACGTACCAAAAACTATCCTTTCATAAACAATCAACACTATGCTAATCAATGTCTTAATTTTCCTAGTTCTATTTTTAGTTAACATTTACTCATTTGCTCAACTCAAAGACGCTAATCTCCTAGACAGTAAGTTTTCTTTTTTGAATAAAAAAAAACAAACAAATCCTGTATCAGCAGATTCAACTAATTTTTACGCTAAGAACTATCTTAAAAAAAAATCGTCAAAGGTTTTAGTTTTAAGTTTAGGGAACTTAGACTATAATATAAACGCTAAACTTTCAGAAAGAAATGCCAATGACATGAAACTAAATACTAAAAGTTCAAAAAACTTTAGCTTTGATGTTATGTTAAGAAATCTTTATTTATTTAAAAGTAAAATATACTTTATGCCAGGTATTGGAATAAGTAAAGATAATTATCA
>WFNC01000375.1 GCA_015488785.1 Flavobacteriales bacterium
GCTGCTACGACGTGATCTGAAGGTACCGTAATTTTAACTTCGTAATCTCCAAAAGGAAGTGTAAATTCTCCTCCTCCCAAAAATTGTTTGTTTTGCCAACCTTCTACATCATTATACACACACATACGAGGGTAGAATTGAGCTATTGTGTAAATGTAATTGTCTTCGTCTTTAAAATATTCGTAACCAGAACGCCCCCCAATTTCCATTCGATCATTAATATTGTAATTCCATTTTAAATTAAAACTTACTGATTCTCCTGCTTTCAAAGGGGTGTCTAAATCGATACGTAGCATTGTTTTATTAATCGTATAACTTAATTCTTTTCCATCTTTTTTAATGAAATCAATGTTGAAACCTCCTTTAAAATCGTGTTTCATCTTCTTGAAACTAATACTATTGATGGTGTTTGTTTCAACTTTGTAAGTGTCAGAATTGGGGTTTCGCACATTTTGATCTAATTGCAACCAAAGATAATCTAATTGATCGGGAGAAACATTGTGATAAGTAATGGTGCTAGTTCCTTTTACGCTTTGGTCTTTGTCGTTCAACTCAACGTCCATGACATAATCAGCTCTATTTTGATAGTACTGATGCCCTGGAGCTCCCGATGCTGTTCGATATACATTTGGTGTAGCTAATTCTTGTTTTAGTTGTCTAAACTTGTTTTGGTTGGTAGAACCTTGTGCTAATATAATATTAGTGATTAACAAGACTAATCCAAGTAATTTTATTCCTTTATTTTGCATCGATTTTAAATGTATATAACGTGTGTTGGTGTATAAATGTGTGACTTTGTGTCTTTTGTTTTACTTTTAGGTTTACAATATTGTGTTGTTGTAAAAAAGTAGGTAATAATAATTCGTTTTTTATTTTTATGGAATTCAAAACAGTAGGAGCGTCAACTAAAACGTAGCAAACAAAATCGCCTTCTAATTTTAGTTCAGTTCCTATTATTTCAATTTGTTTTTTACTTCCATTTGTCCAAACTGAAAATTTATTGTTTAGATAATGTTCTATATCTAGCTTTGTCCTTTCTGTTATTTCTTCAATGTTAATTGATTGGTTATTCATTTTTAATACTTTTTCCAAATCATCAGCATCAATTTTTATTTCAATCTCAAGTTGGTTACTTTCTTTATTGACAAATATATTGGTAATACTGACGTAATATTCGTGCATCACAAATGAAGATGTTACGAATAACAAACTCAAAGAAATAAATATTTGAAGTAAAGTTTTTTTCATTGAATAAAAACAACGATTATATTACGTGGATTGACAAAGATAAAATAAACCACAGACTGATTGTTAAGAAAGTTTAATTTTTAAGTGTTTTTATCATGATTGATATCTATTTTTGCGAATTTTCATAAAAAATGACGCTAAATATTAATTTGTTTTTCATTTAAATCAAAATAAATGTGTATTACAATGAGCCTGTAAAGTTTGATGCGATAAAGGAGGTGCTTTTATTTTATTTAAAATGAGAACCTCTAATTGATTGCTACAAGCTAATATATTAACGTTGATATATTCTTTAAATAATCATTGACAGTTGATAACAAAATTGATGAATGAAAACAGCCTTAATGCTCTTTATTTTAAACTGATTATATGAAAATCTCAATTCATTAGTTTTATTCAGTTTTTTTGTTCCAAAGTATATTTAAAGTATCGCATTCCTGTCTTTGGTTTTAAGGTTACAGAAATTAATGCGCCTTCTCTTTTTAATGAAAGTAGAATGTCCTGTCCTTTAAAATAAGTAAGCCATTGAGCTAAATCTCCTTCTAGCGGATAGTTGTTAATCGCATAAATTTTGTCGTCTCGTAGTATTCCAGAATAATAAGCTGCCGAGTTTTCTAAAACATCTGTAACGATCATTGTTCCGTGTTTAGGAGTAAGTTTTAATCCGTAGTTTTCTGCTTCATTATCTGAATTGGCAATCACTAAATCTAAGTTTCTATACCTTAATGCTTCTTTTATATAAGGGGCGAACTTGTTGGTTCCGTAAATTAAGTCTCGAAATATATCTTCAAAAGATTCGCCTCCAAAATCTTCAAAAAGTTGCTTGTATTCTTTTTCCGAATATCCTTTTTCTCTATTGGTTTGATTGTAGAGCGTTTTCATTACATCGTGTAACGATTTCTCTCCATTGGTCGCTTTCCTAATCCGCATATCGCAAACCATTGCCGTAAGTGCTCCTTCTACATAAATTGAAGTTTTTCGAGAAGGAACGCCCTGTACGTAACCATCTAGCCAGGTATCAAAAGAGGATTCTGCTACCGAATAATGATTTCTTCCTCCGTTGTGAAAATGTCGGGTAATAATAGTTTCTAATTCTTTTTGATATTCTTTGTCCGAAAAAACACCACTTTCCGAAAGAATTAAATCTCCCATGTAAGTCGTTACTCCTTCAGTAACATAACCTGATTTTGTATAATTTTCAGTATTGTAATCATAAGGAAATAAACCGTTTGGTCTTATAGCTTTTACATTCCAAGTGTGATACAATTCATGAGAACTAACGCCTAGTAAATCAACGTATCGTTCTTCAAAAACAGCATAGCTAGGCCCCAAAGAAATTACCGTGCTTTTTTGATGTTCTACGCCGTGATAATATTTGTAAGGTGTAATTTGAAATAGGAAATGAAATTCATCGACGGGAAAACCTCCAAAACATTTAATTTGATAAGCTGTAAATTTAGTAAAATCGGCAATCAATTTATCCCAGTTTGGTTTCACTTCTCCTTGAAACCAAAGGTGAAATTCTATTCCTTCAACGGTGTAAGAATTGTGTTGTAAACTGTCGGAAACTATGAATGGTGAATCTGCTAACTCGTGAAAGTCTTCTGCTTCGTATAAATTTTCTCCTACGTTTTTTAAACTCGTTGCTATTTTGTAGTCTTTAGGATAGTTTATTTCTACTGTACACTTAGAATCTAAATCTTCTGGGTTATAAATACAGCAATTTACAGGGTTTACGTAAAGTTGATTGTCATCTAAAAATGTGGATCCTGCATTTAATTCCGAGGCGTAATATAAATACTGTACTGTAATCGTTTCTTCATCTTTACACTTGATGTTCCACTTATCAATACTTACTTTATTAAACGCTACCTTTTTTCCTTCAATAGAATAGACTTCAAAATCGCGGACATTTTTAGCGAAATTACCTAGTTCGTATCTTCCTGGTCGCCAAGCTGGGATTTGTATGTCTATTTCTTCTTTATTTGAAGTGTCTATTTCTACATCAATTGTAATAAAATGATGATGCGGGGTTTGATAAGAAAATGTATATTTCATATTGTAATTTACGCTACTATAATTTTTTTGTTAACTATTTTTCCACTTTCTAAAGTCGCTGAAATAATATAAATTCCTTTAGAAAGATTAACTAATGAAAGTGTAATTTTGGTTGAGTTAATATTCGCTTTGGTTCTAATAATTTTACCTTCTAAATTTTGAATGTTTATTTGTTTAATCAATTCTGAATTAGAAATTTGAACTAAATCTGAAGTGGGATTTGGATAGATGTTAAAATCTGTTGGTTCAATTTCTTTTAAAGAAGAATATCCTCCGTAATTAACATCTAAGAATGCTTGATTGCTATTCGTGTTATTAATTGAAATATAATTAGTTGCTTCTGTATTGGCATATCTTAAGCGAAACTGTGTAGTACTTGTTTTATTAATAAAAGGTAATAATTCATAAGGAATATCTATTCTCATCCAAGAACCATTTTCGGTAAAAGTTCCGTAAGTGCAAGCATTTGAAGATGCATCGGCAGCATCGGTGAAATCGGTAGTTTCTAACTGTAGGGATCCTCCAAAGTAATCTGATTTAATCTCTAAAGTTAGACTACTGTCAATAAGGTTATTTCCCATTAAGCTTTCTCTCTGTACAAAAATTGATGCTTTTTGAATGTTTTGGCTCTGATCTAAACTAGCGGTGTTAAATGAAAGTATTCCAGCTACTTCGTTGTTATTAGCGTTTGAATTACCAATTGATAATGAGTCTGATGTAGCGATGTAATAACTAACCGTTCCGTTTAATGAAGAGTCGCTACTTACGATTGTCGCATCTGCGTTTCTCAAAGCGTTCCAATAATATTCTTTAAAATGTCTTTTTATAAATTGTTCAAACCCTGAATTACTAAGATGGAAAGAGTCTAGCCCATTAAATTGCAAAGAAGTGACTGGCGAAGGATAGTTTGGTAATCCTTGAGGTACCGTTAATGAACCTGCTGCATAACTTCCTCCTGGCGCAACTGTAAGATTGGTTGGTTGACCATAAGTATTTTGCATTAAGCCTAAATTATTAACAAAAGAAACATTATTCCAAACATTACAAGAATCAGTAAATAAAGCTGATATATCAAGCAATCCTTGGTTTAGTTGAGCTGCTGTTGGTTGTCCCATGTTTGTCCATTTGTCATAGAAAGGATGTTGGCTTGGTACTGGGAAACTTAAAATGGTTTCTTCAAAGTTAGGATAATCATAACCAGAAATTAAAACTTTAAGGTTGGGATTTATTGAGAAAATAGTATCTAAACCAGCTCTAATATCAACCATTAATGTTTGATAGTCTATGCTATTTTGGCTTGAAGAATTTGAAGTGTGATAACTTCCCAGTAAATCATTTCCCCCTAAACTAAAATGAATAAATTCAATAGAAGGGTTGTTTCCTAATACATCTCTCAACTCTTGAACTCTTGGAGCGTCGGTAAAAAAGTTGCTTGCTTTAGATCCGTTTACACTTAATGTGCTATTACTAATCGCTTCCATGTCTGTGAATCCAAATCGGTTACAGTTCTCGTTGTAAGAATCTCCTTGCCAGCTAAAAAAAGCCCAACTATCTCCTAAAACTAAAATCTTTGGAGTTGTAGTATTGCATTGAGCAAAAAAAGTTTGACTAAAAGCAATAACTAAAAAAGTAAATAATGTTTTCATAAAAATAAGGTTTTGCACAATTTACAAATAAAAATTGATTGAACAAAAATGATTTATTAGAGATTCGGTAATTTTAGTTTTGAGAAAGAAAAGGTTTTGAGTTTTTTTTTTGTAAAAAA
>WFNC01000376.1 GCA_015488785.1 Flavobacteriales bacterium
ACAGCTGAAAAAGCTTTATCTGCAATGACATTACTTCTTAACTGCAAATTAACTTTACCTGCCGTTAACTTTCCTAGAATAGATATCCCTGCTTGAAATTCAGCTTCATTTCCGTGCATTAAGAAATCATAATCGGGAGATAATGGATGCGTATCAAAACCAGAAACAAATATTGCTTTAGGCTCATCTTTTGGATTTGCTACAATATCGATTGGTCTCATTTTAAGCATTGGCCACAAACCTCCTTTCAATAACAAAGACTTTGCTTCGTCTTTACTTAATGAATCGATTGGTTTAACCGCTGTTTCCTCGTAAGAAATAGTTGCGTCTGCTTCGATTATTACTGCTAATATCTTACGCTTTGCTCCTCTTCTTATCTCTTTCACGGTACCACTAACTGGTGACACGTATTGTATTTCGTCTCGATATTTATCAAAAAAGATTGGAGTACCTGCTTTTACTTGTTCTCCAACTTTTTTAACCATCTTAGGTATTAATCCATGAAAATCGGTAGGTTTCAAAGCATAAGTTTTAGCTACGGGAGCTGCTACTTTAACCTTTTCTGCCTCTCCAACCAAACGGATATCTAACCCTTTACGAATTTTAATCGTTTTTGACATATAGTTATTTTTCAATTTTTACGCAACAAAAGTAAAAAATTGTTGTTTACTTTGGTAACTAAAGTGACATTATAAAATCGTATAGCTTAATTTAGAATGAATACAAATAACAACTTTAACATCAATTTCAGTCTCTTACTACTCTTTTTTGTATTATTCTCTAATAGTTGCACTTCTAAGAACATGGTTGCATCAAATAAAAAAGCTATTAAACCAACTGAATCAACCTTTCATCCCTCCTTAAAAAATGACAGTATTATTTATTCAAAAAGCTATAGAGAGAATATTTTAACGGTTTTACTTTATAAAAAAAATCTTGATTTATCTGAACCTGTTCTTAAACTGAATAGTAACGAATCTTTTGAATTCTACTTTGACGTATTAGACGCTGAGTTTGAAACTTTTCAATATAAAATAATTCACTGCAATGAAAATTGGACGACAAGCAACTTAGACGAGATGGAATACATCGATGGATTCAATGATAATTATATTGAATACTACAAACAATCTTATAATTCGATGCAATCTTACATTAATTATAGTTTAGAATTTCCGAATGAGAATCTGAAAATTAGAAAATCTGGAAATTATGTCATAGCTGTATATCCTGAAGGTAAGCCTAAAGAAATTGTATTAACTCATCGTTTTTATGTTACCGAAAACAATATACAATTAGAACCAAATATAAAATACCCCACAAACTTAGACGATAAATATTACAAACAGGAAGTTGACTTTAATATTTTATTTGCACCTTCTTTAATTACCAACCCGTTTAGTAATTTGAAAGTCGTAATTGAACAAAACCATCGAACGGACAATAGTTGTAAATACTTGAATCCCAACTACGCCCTACAAGACAAACTAATTTATAATTATGATGAAGAAAATGTATTTGAAGGAGGAAATGAATTTAGACATATTGATTTAACTACGGTTTTGAACAATACGGATCGAGTGGCTAAAATATATAGAGACAAAGGTTTTTATACCTGCTACCTTTATGCTGACAATAAAAGAACTTACAAGCGCTATTTGGAGTATCAAGATATAAACGGAAAATTTTTGGTTAAGACCATTGACCAAAATGACTGGAATTTGGAGAGTGAATATGTGAATGTCCATTTTTCAATTCCATACACACAATCGTTTTCTGATGGAGACATCTTTATTTACGGTGGTTTCTCCAATTGGAATATTGATAATAAATACAAAATGACTTACAATCCTATTACTAGAAACTATGAAGGAACAGCATACTTGAAGCAAGGGTACTACAATTATACTTACCTATTTGTAAAAGATAACGAAAAACAAGCCAAAATGAGTACAATAGAAGGTTCTCATTTTAATACTGAAAATGAATATATTTTTAAAGTCTATTATTCTGACCCTGGAGATTTTTATGACCGTTTGTTATTGTATTATGTTGTGAATAGTAGGGAGGGGTTTTGAAAAGAATACTAATAGTATTTGATTGACACTTGCAACCAATAAGATAGTTAAATAAATTCAATTTCTTTTTAATTAATTGGTGATGCAATAAAATAATTTTCTCCATTTTGCGAGAATCCATGTCCTGAAGATCCGTCAGAATAAGCATCAGATGCATTATTCCACAAGTAAATTGTCTGAGCCGTCGTAACATTAACTAGAATAGTCCCCGAAACAAAACCTGCAAAACTAGGAGCTGTAGCCCTATTATTTGTAGACTTAATATTAAGAACCAAACTACTACCAATATAGGTGAACCCTGTAGAAACAATTGAAGTACTACTAGATGAAAGTGTCAATCTAGCTCCATAGTAAGTATTTGTACTAAAAGTTCTATTTAAAAGCCCTCCAATACTAACAACCCATTTACCAACAGGTAAATACATCGACCAACCAGGAATATTAGAGCTTGAAGCCAGCATAAAATCATGATAGCTAGTCCCCACACTTCCAATTACAGTTGGCACAAGTGCTACATTTGTGCTCCAACTTCCTTTTCCATTAGCATCAGAAACTAAGACTTTACCTGCTCCTTGTGTTCCATCTGTTATTTTTATTGAACCGTTTATTTCTAGCTTTTCTGTTGGGCTTACAGTATTTATTCCTACATTTCCTCCAAACTCTTGCAAAGCCAAGACACTTGAAGATGGAAATCCTGATTTCACATAAATATGAGCTTTCATATCATCTGTTTGAACAATACTTAAATAATCAGAGCCTGAAAAATCACCATCTGAAGCATCTAAATAAAGAGAAGCTTCTCCTGAACCTGTTGCTCCCACAAAAATAGAGCTTCTATCTGTCCCTATA
>WFNC01000377.1 GCA_015488785.1 Flavobacteriales bacterium
AGTCCAATCAGAATAAATCATTCGTTTTTTTGTAATAATTCTTTTTATAATCAATTGGGCTTGAATCCAACGTTTGTGTTACTCAAAAGCCTAAAACAAGATCAGTCCATTAAAATATTAGATGATAAAGTAGCGCTTAATAATGTAAAAACTCAATTGGGAATTACATCCGATTTAGGACTAAATTCTCCATTGGCAAGAAAAGTAATACCTACTCAACCTCGAATTAACAAAAACATAGTTTTAGTGATTATGGAAAGCATGACGGCCAACAAATTAGAGCGTTTTGGAAACAAAGATAATCTAACTCCTTTTTTAGATAGCTTAGCTAAAGTGTCTTACAGTTTCGATAATATTTACTCCGCAGGTTTTCATACTTGTAACGGAATTTTTTCGACCTTGTATTCTTATCCAACCGTGTTAAGAGAGCGACCAATGAGTGCTTTAAATATGAAATATTTCAATAGTCTGCCTCGAGTTTTTAAAGACTTAGGTTATGAAAATAATTTCTTCACAACAGGAAGTCAAACATTTGATAACGTAGGCGCTTTTTTGAGTCATAATGACTTTGATAAAATAATCTCACAAAAAGATTACGACCCTAAGTATGTTCAAAGTTCATTTGGGATACCAGATCATAAATTGTTTGATTACGTAATCGAAGCGTCAGAAACAGAAAAGAAACCTTTTTTCTCCGCAATAATGACTGTTAGTGATCACGGTCCCTACATTATTCCAAAAAATATAGCATTCAAACCCAAGCATAAAGAAATCAAAAAACAGATTGTAGAATATGCCGATTGGTCTTTGAAACAGTTTATGGAAAAAGCTAAATCACAAGAATGGTATAACAATACTGTTTTTGTATTTGTAGCAGATCACGGAGTTGTAATGGGAGACATCACTTATGAAATTCCGCTTTCATTACATCACATCCCTTTACTAATTTATTCGCCAGATACAAGTTTCATACAACCTCAAGTTTTCAATGGTTTTGGAACACAAATGGATGTATTACCAACGCTTTCAGGATTATTAAATATTTCATACACTAACAAAACTTTCGGAGTTGATTTACTAAAAACAAAGCGCCCTTATTCAGTCTTGTCGTCAGATGATAAATTTGGGTGTATTGACGAAGAATATTATTATATTTATCGTAAGAATGGAAAAGAAACATTGCATCGTTATAAAAAAAATAACCCTAAAAATATTATAGATCAAGAACCTGAAAAAGCATTGGAAATGAAGAATTATGTAATCTCTATTATGCAGACTTCTAAATGGTTGATTGTAAACGATAAAACGTTATGATTTTGTAATTAAAAATAATAATATAAAAAAATGCGCTAGATATGAGTTATTATCTTATATTTGATTATGGATTTGTTGAATTTTAAAGAAACGGAGGCGTACTATCATTCTATTTTTGAATATAATGTAGGCTCTGATCTTATTCTACTTGTAAGTACAGAAGGGAAAGTTATTTTTGGGTCATATTCGGGGCGTAATATTTTAGGGTATAATATTCAAGATTTTATTGGTAAGAATTTAAATGCTTTTTTCCCAGAAAGTCAATCCGAATTTTGTAAGCGTAGTATGGAAACGCTAATGACTACTAAGTCTCTTCCAGTTTCCGAGAGCCAACTAATGCACAAAGATAAAAGTGAGTTAGCTGTCGATATTTCAGGAAAGATTATAAAATTTAAAGGAAATGATATTGGAATATTATCGTTGAATGATATAACAAAAAGACAGCAGTTAAAAATTGATTTGATAAACAAAACAACGCAATTTTCTTTAGTCACATCTAATATGCATGATTTTATTTGGATGTTTGACATGAATCAACACATCAAATATGTAAGTGAATCGTGTTTAGAATTTTCAGGTTATACTGAGGATGAATTGAAACAGATTGACATAAGAAAACTTCATACAGAATTGTCTAATCAAGTTGTGCAAGAAGCGATTGCTTCTTCTCTAAAAGATATTAAAACAAAAAAGAAACTCAAAGGTGTTAATCTAGAAATAGAATATGTAAAAAAAGACGGATCAACATTCTTTGCTGAAGTGGCAGCGCATATTATTTTAGATGAAAATAAACGAGTAATTGGTTTTGGAGGAGTTTCTAGAGACATTACGAGTAGAAAGAAGTCTGAAAAAATACAAGAAGAGTTAAATCTTATTTTATTACAACGAAGTAAAGAAGTAAAAAAATCGAATTCATTATTAAAGGTAGAAAAATTAAAGCTTAACGAAACCATAGAAGAACTTATTAATGTTAGAAATAAGTTAACGGATACACATCGAGAAATAACAGAGAGTATCTCTTATGCAATGACTATTCAAGAAGCTTTACTTACTCGAAGAGAATTAATAGATCGTTGGATTGATGATTATTTCATTTGTTATAAACCTAAAAATAATGTAGGAGGAGATTTTTATTATGTAAATAAAAGAAAAGAAAACTTGATTTTAGCAGTAGGAGATTGTACAGGACATGGAATTCCTGGGGCTCTAATTACAATGATTGGGATTACTTATTTACATGATGTTATAAGACGAAAAGAATCTGAAAACCCAGGACATGCATTAAATATGTTGAGGAGTAGGATAAAAGACCTATTTGTTTCTTCTGGAGCTGAAAATCATAACGGGTTAGATATTGCGCTTTGTGGTATTAATACAGAAACTCATATATTAGAATATGCAGGAGCGTTTAGTCCATTGTGGATAGTTAGAGATGGTGAATTGTTAGAATTTAAAGCAGTAAGAAATCCTATCGGAATCTACCCTATTGAAGTTAGCTTCACTAATAATCGAATTCCATTATTAGATGGAGATAAAATTTACCTTTTTTCCGATGGATACAAAGATCAATTTGGAGGAGAAAGAAACAAAAAATTTGGAAGAAAAAGATTTGAAGAGTTAATAATCGAAATTAGCACTTTGCCAATGCAAGAGCAAAACAGAATTTTAAAGCATAAACTTTTAGCTTGGAAAGGAGAAACAGAACAAATTGATGATATTACTGTTTTTGGAATGGAATATAAATATTGATTTCTTCTTTTCAGCTTTGTAAGTTTTCTTAGTTTTTTACGCAATTCATTCAATTCAATTTTGTAAAATCTATTTTTTTTAGAGAGCTGACCTGCATCATGATTTGTTGATTGTGCGATGTCTATGTTTGTATCAAATTGTTAAAATTGGAAACAAAAATTAGAAATCGATTTATATTAGGAGGATTAGTCCTCTTGTTTATGGTATATAATATCTTTTTATATACTAAGCCAATATCGGCTAGCCCTGTTCAATATCTGTCTGATAATGCTTTGAAAGGAGAAACTTTATGGCAAGAAAACAATTGTATAGCTTGTCATCAATTTTATGGGTTAGGAGGGTATTTAGGGCCTGATTTAACAAATATAATTTCGAATCCTAAGAAAGGAGCGGATTATGCCAAGGCTTTTTTCAATAGTGGAATAAAATCAATGCCAAAATTTAATTTTTCAGAGAAAGAAAAAAAATTATTAGCCTCGTTTTTAAAAGAAGTTGACCAAACTGGTTTTTATCCAAACAGAGATGTTGAGTTTGAAAACTCAGGATGGGTTACTATAAAATATAAATAGAATGGGGTCTAAAAATAGTTTTTCAATAATATTTATAATACTAGGTTTAAGCGCTCTAGGTTTTGCCGCTTTGATGGGGTTATTGAGTTCTATCGTGTATATTCAACCTGATTTTTTAAAAGATATAATTCCTTTCAACCAATTGAGACCATTGCATACTACTTCTGCTGTCTCGTGGATTATACTGACAGCAACAGGAGGAATTTATTATTACCTAACTAAAGTAGAGAAAGTAAAACTTTTGTTTCCTCTTTTGGGAAAACTACATTTGTCTATTTTTATATTGACTGGAATTGGCATCTATTTTTCATTAGCTTCTGGAAACATGGGAGGTCGAGAATACTTAGAATATTTTCCTATTTTAACGATTCCTATATTGCTAGGTTGGGCTCTTTTTGGTGTCAATTATTTTGGGTCAATGGTAAAGCAGGTAGAAAAATGGCCCGTTTATTTTTGGATGTGGGGTACTGGAATTATTTTTATGATTTATCATTTGTCAGAAGCTCACTTTTGGATTTTTTCGAGTATTCGCAGCGATTTTATAAAAGATATCAGCCTTCAATGGAAGTCGTATGGGTCTTTTGTTGGAAGTTGGAATTTGTTGGTGTATGGAACAGCCATATACTTAATGACTAAAATAAAAGGGGACGATAGTATTGGTAGGGGAAAGATTTCTTTTTTCTTTTACTTTTTGGGACTAACAAATTTAATGTTTGGATGGGCGCATCATACGTATATAATTCCAACGCAACCATGGATAAGATATGTTGCTTACGCTGTAAGTATGACAGAATGGATTATTTTTATTCACATTGTATATCACTGGAAGAAGTCTCTTAGTGTCGAGAAAATAAAAATAAATCAAATGGCTTATCGCTTTTTAATCGCAAGTGATTTTTGGGTGTTTTTTAATTTGACACTGGCTTTATTTATGTCAATTCCATCTTTGAATTATTACATGCATGGAACACATATTACTGTAGCTCACTCTATGGGAACTACTATCGGAATAAATACAAGTATTCTTTTTGCTTCAGTTTCTTATATCATATCCGATTTATTGAAAAATAATAAATTGAATAATAATAAAATCGTAACAATCGGTTACTATGCTTTTAATGGAACATTACTTTTGTTTTTATTAGTCTTGCTAAGTAGTGGAGTTTTTAAAGCTTTATGGATGGTTGAGCATGCTAACGCTTCTTTTGGAGCATTACAAGAAGCTTCTTTACCTATTTACATTACTTTTGTTTTTGCTGGTTCAGCCTTATTTGCCGGTTTGTTTATGGTTATTGTACCTATGGTAAAATATCTATTGAATTTCGTGTATTCAGATAAATAGTTCTGTTAATTTTTTATTAGAAACAAAAAAAGGATACCTTTGTCTTTTATTAATTATAGATTTCTTTTTTTTATCATGAGTAAAATAACAAACATACCATCTTGCATCGATTGTAAAAACAAAAACAGTATTTTTTGTTCGATTCCATCAGACGAAAAAGAAGCTTTAGGTAGCGATAAATTGAATACTTTTTATAAAAAAGGTGAAACGATTTTTCAAGAAGGAAGTGCTTCTCATGGGTTGTATTGCATCTATAATGGAAAGGTCAAATTGACAAAACTTGGACATGATGGAAAAGACCAAGTTGTTCGATTTTCTAATACTGGAGATATTTTGGGTTACCGTTCTTTATTAAATAGTGAAGCATATCAAGCAACAGCTGTAGCATTAGAAGATTCTTATATTTGCCAATTGACAAAAGGGAACTTTCTCAATTCGATTAAAGAAAATACAACATTATCCCTTGAGGTTATTAAATTGTTATCTTCAAATTTGAAAAATGCAGAAAATCACTTGGTTAATATTGCTCAAAAAACAGCAAAAGAAAGAATTGTAGCTTCAATTTTATTACTTCAAGAAGTTTTTGGATTTCAAGAAGATGGAGAATCATTAAATATAACACTTACACGTTCCGAAATTGCAGATATTGCAGGAACAACTTCAGAAACGATAATTAGAACGCTAAAAAAGCTAAGCAATGAAAGTCTTATTGTTTTGAAAGGGAAGAAAATTATTATCCCAAACTTACCAAGACTAGCAGCTGTAACAGGTTTTTAAAGACAAAGGTTTTGTTATAATTTGTAGGGGACTATAATTACCTTAAAGAGCAATCTACAACAACTTCTGTTTGAGAAGCGGTTAATTCGCTTAGCATTATATTTTTTTTATCCGAACATTTAGCGTAGGCATCATTCTCATTTTTCTCTCTAAATACGACAGAATCAAAAATTGTTTTGGTTGTGGTATCTGTAGAAACAGTCCCATTATTATCTGTCGTTTCAACTACTTTTTTACTTCCATTACATTCGCATGTAAATGATTTTTTGCAAGAATTTAAAGTTAGTAATACAAAAGATATATAAACTATTTTTTTCATAATTAATGTTTTTCTTGTAAAAAGTTGAGTGTACGTCAAGAATGTGATGTAAATGTAATACTTTTCAGTTAGTTCACAAATTAAAACTAACGGTACTATGTTTGTATCTCGTTCATTAGGTCTATTCTTCGATGTCTATTCTTGTTAGCTTTACAACTCAATTCTTACTTATTTTTATGAAGTCTTTTTACATTTTTATATTTGCATTGTTTTTTGCAATAAGCCTTTACGCTCAAGTGCCTTACAAAGAAACTAATTTTAGAGCCCCATTAAATATACCTTTAGTTTTAGCTGGTAATTTCGCCGAATTACGCTCCAATCATTTTCATACAGGGTTAGATATAAAAACAAATCACAAACAAGGGTATCGAATCTATGCGATTGATTCTGGATATGTCTCTAGAATAAATATTTCGCACTGGGGGTATGGAAAAGCCATTTATGTAACACATCGTAACGGTTATACTTCGGTATATGCTCATTTAAGAAATTTTCCTGAAAAAATAGAAAAATTACTAAGAAAGCAACAGTTTAAACAAGAAACGGAAACCATCAATATACTACTAGACTCTACGGATTTAATTGTTTCGAAAGGAGAGGTCATTGCTTATTCAGGAAATTCTGGTAGTTCAACTGCTCCTCACTTACATTTTGAAATTAGAGAAACAACCTCTGAAAATCCTGTAAACCCTTTACTCTTTAATTTTGAGATTAAGGATAATATTAAGCCCTCCATTTTTAACCTAAAAGTCTATCCAATAGAAGGTTCTTTGAATAATGGTGTATTGGCTAAAGTTTTCCCAACAGCAGGGAGTAATGGAAACTATACCTTAA
>WFNC01000378.1 GCA_015488785.1 Flavobacteriales bacterium
AAGATCCATTATATTTTCTGAATCCCTAGAAGATAATCCAGAAGTTGGTTCATCAACAAACATTACAGCAGGTTCTCGAATCAGTTCTAATGCAATATTTAATCTTTTTCGTTGTCCTCCAGATATTGTTTTTTCTAATGGACTACCAACCTTTAAATCTTTGGTTTCATATAAACCTATTGACTTTAATGTTTTTATAGAAAGCTTTATAATTGCTTCGTCTGATAAATTACCAAAACAAAGTTTAGCATTATAAAACAAATTTTGAAAAACAGTAAGCTCTTCAATTAATAAATCATCTTGTGGTACAAATCCAATAACTCCTTCGAGTTTATCTTTCTCATGATGTAAATCGATTCCATTAATGGTTACCTGACCAATTGTAGGCGTATAACTCCCATTTAAGACATTTAATAATGTAGATTTTCCAGCTCCTGACCCTCCCATTATTCCAATCAACTTCCCTGATTCTTCAACGAAATCAATATTATGTAAACCTACTTTACCACCTTTAAAGTGATATTGCATTTGATCTACTTTAAATACTATTTTTTGAGCTGCGCTATCACTTAAGAAACGGCTAATAATATCGCTATAATAAATTGGTTGCACTTTTGAACTTCTCAAAGAAGAACCTTGAGTCAAGATATGAACTCTATCTTTGGCAAGAAATTGACCATTTATAGACAATTGATGACTCCCAAAATATCGAACAAAATAAGTATTAATGGACTGAACTCTTAGAATTCGAACAAATCCAATAATAGTTTCTGAATAAAGGTGTTTCGATTTCTCAAATCGATCAGCCATATTATTGTCAACAACAAGGTAATTTTCGTTGTCAATATAATCTTCTTCCTCTGCTTTAACGTATTCTAGACATTGATCAAACTCATGTCTAACAATATTAAATGTTTCAGCAACTGTAGTAACAAACTCTAGCTCTTGTTCGGCGATAACATCATTGGCATTCGTAAATTCTAGGATACGAATAAAAACTATAATTTTTTGACGTTGTGCTAATTCTTCATTTATTTGCGTACAAATACGCAACACTTTTACAGAATTTACAGATGTTCTTTTTCTTTTTGTATTGGTTTTTCGTTTACGTTTACTGGTATGATGACCAATAACATATTCGTCATAAACTTTAAGGTATTCTTCTACTAGCTCTTGATTTAGTTCTTGACTTAAGAACGCACCAACGATATGTCTCCCTTTGGAGTCTAACTGAATTTCTCCAGTCTCTTCGTCTATGTTAACTTTTGCTATAATAGCAAAAAGTTGCATCAGTGCTTTCAGTATCCTCTCGCTCATCTAAATCAATTCCTATTTGCTAATAAATAATATACTTCTCTTAGTTTTGCTTAGCAAATCCAATCATTACAGATGCGCATCCTGATAATTTTTTATCTACATCTAATTTTACTTCTATGGTACAATCCAATGAGTTTTCTATTTCAAAATCCCAAAATGGAGCATATTCGTAATCTTCGTTAGAAAACAATAAATTACGTTCTTTATCGTAAACTTCAAAAATAATGTACGTATCGTCAGATCCGGCAGAAGTCGCTATACGGTAAGTTGAACCACCATAAAATGTAACTTCAAACTCTGCTGCTTCGTCGTCTGTTAAAAAAGCACGATAGACTTGTCCATCGGAGATAAAAATACGATTAAGTTCTTTGTCCTTAGTTGTGTTTAAGTAACCATTTGTAACCTCTGCTATTTCATCACAAGTTTCTTGAGCAAACGTAGCATTAACGGTAAATAAACTTAAAGCTAATAATGTATAATTGAATATCTTTTTCATATCTAAAATTTCTTTTATTCTATTTTGTTAACCTACTATTGTTTTTCTAATTGACGCTAAAGACTCTACTATTTTACTTAGTACTTCATCTGAAATGTTAATATTATTCTTACTGTTAATAACAGTAACCTTTTTTACTGGATCTGTAACAGGCTCAGCATATTCGTAAGAAAAAGTAATTGTTTCAAACTCTTTTAATAAATCTTCTAAGTCGATTGTTAAATCTTCGTAATCTTCTTGTTCGCTAAAACCGTCTAAAGACTTTAACATTGCAACCATATTTTTCAATGCTTGTTTTTGCTCTGCAACTCTTTCGATTAGTTTTTCGTTTTTGGTTTCAAGTGCCGATTGTGAAGCAAAATAAACGGCTTCAACCCATCCTCCTATTACAACGAGTGCTGCGATGTTCGACTTGTCATTATTCTTTAAATAATCATCTGCGTTTTTGTATGCTTCATTTACCAAAACCAACATTGAATCTTGAATTCCCATACTGTTATTGAAACGTTTTGCTATATCTTCGTTAAAAGCTCCTGATAAATCTAATTGACCGGCAATTTTACGAACAGACTTTAAATACTTCAGACTTAAATCTGTATTTTCGTAGATTGTTATGTAACCTAAATCGGCTCCATAAACACCCATGTTTAGTGCTTTTTGGAAAGAGGTTGTATATTTATCTACATTATTAACATCGTTTAGTAATTCTGAATTAAAATCAGAACCTTCTTCTTTTACTAAAAATGCCGTTTGTACTGGGGAGGGTATTGTAAAGAACTTACCGCCTATTTTAACTCTAATAATATCTGGAGGAGTCTTTGTATCTTCTACTATTTTAGTATCTATATGATCTATTGTAGTCTGAGAATCACCTGCATTGTCAGTTTTGGTATCATCTCCACAACTTGTAAAAAGCATAGAACCTGAAAATAAGGCTAATGTTGTAATGTAAACGCTATAGTTTTTCATCATTTTATATTTGATTTCAAAAAATTATCTTTCTAATCTCCCAAAGAAAACGAATATGTCCTAAACAACCAAAAAAAAAGCAGTATTAATTTATATATTTTGTAATTATTTTAATTCAAGGTGATTTAAAAACTGAAAATGATTCCTCAATATTATTGTATTTACATTAAATTATTACCTTCTATCCTTTTTAAATTTTTCCTTTTCTTTTATCTAAATTTGTCATTATTGAAGTTTATGTTGCCGCTTCATTGAATCTGTTTTTAATCCTTTACGAATAGTCCCCACTCCGAAATATGAGTATTTATTGCTATTGAGGTCGTTTCATGATTTAAATAAAAAATTACCTCTCTCTTTTTTTTGCATAAGGGATAGAACGGTTTGTTTGAACTCTTTTTCAATTTTTCATTGAAAAAAGTGAGTAGTGATAGCCCGCCCATTTTCATTGTTTTATGAAAATGGGGATGCCCAAATAATTATTAGGTTCAAAGGCTATTTTGTAACTTCTTCTATTACTTCGTGTATAATTTGTGCTGTTTCTTTTATTTCTTGTTCGGTAATAATTAATGGTGGGGCGATTCTAAAGCTTTGCGGATTGGACAAAAACCAAAAACTGAGCACTCCTCTATCTTTACATTTCAGTACGATATCTTGAACGATATCGGGGTTTTCCATTTCAATTGCAAAGAATAATCCTATTCGCCGAATTTCGACAATGGCTGAGTGACTGATTATTTTCTCGAATAATTCGCCTTTACTTTCAACCTTTTCGATAATTGTTCCTTCTGTTAATATTTTTAGATTTTCGAGCGCCGAAGCACAGTTAACAGGATGTCCTCCAAATGTTGTGATGTGTCCCAAAACAGGATTAAAAGTTAGTTGTTTCATGTAATCATGACTAGAAATAAATGCTCCGATTGGCATTCCTCCGCCCATTGCTTTTGCGAGGGTTAAAATATCTGGCACGACTCCAAAATGCTCGAAAGAAAAGAGTTTTCCTGTTCGTCCGAATCCTGTTTGAATTTCGTCGAAAATTAATAATGCTCCTGTTTCGTCACACTTTTTTCTTAATGCTTTGAGGTAAGATGTGTTTGGAATTCGAACTCCTGCATCGCCTTGAATTGGTTCTATGATTACTGCTGCGGTTTTGTTGGTTATTAACGCTAAATCTTCTTCATGATTAAATTCCATAAAAGAAACGCCAGGTAATAATGGTCTTACGTGGTATTTTTTGCTTTCGTTTCCAGTGACGCTTAATGAACCGTGCGTACTTCCGTGATAGGATTTGTGGCAAGAAACCAATTCTGTTCTTCCTGTTACTCGTTTTGCTAATTTTAAAGCTCCTTCATTTGCTTCTGTTCCTGAGTTGACAAAAAATGAAGAATTTAACTGTATTGGTAATACTTTTGCTAGTAAATTTGCTAATTCTTGTTGAGGAGCTTGTTTGTATTCTCCATAAACCATTACGTGCAAATATTTATCGACTTGTTTTTTTATCGCTTCTTTTATTCGCTGATTGTTGTGTCCTAAATTACTGACTGCGATTCCTGAAATTAAATCGGCATAGCGTTTTTCTTCTTGGTCATATATATATATTCCATCAGCACTTTTGACGTCTATTTCGTAGGGTGTTGTGGTTGTTTGAGCTAGGTTTGTGTTGTTCAATTTGTTGTTATTTTTTATCGTTATAGGTTTGAAGAAAAATTAAATCCTTCATCAATTAATATTCTTTTATCTACCTTTGTTCTGATAACAAAAACATTATCTACTATTGTAATCTCTTCCTTTTGAGAAAGGTTATTAGGGTTGTAATAATCTACAATAGCAACATTCTTTTTAGCATTTATTAGAGTTGAATCTATTTCTGTTATCAACTCTGGAAAGCGATCGAATTTAGAAAAACTTCTTCCTTTTATTTCTCTACTTGAGTAAAACATTACCTGCCATTGTAATAATCCATGCTTGAAATAGACATGACTAATTTTTTGTTTTTTAAGCGCTACAATAAGATGATTAAAGTTATCTTCTACTCTATTTTCAAACTTATAGTTTTTAAATTCTAAACTGCTAGTTATTCCTAAAACAATAAATAAACTAATAATTACTTTTTCTTTTATTTTTAACAAAATAGAATTATTTATATTAAAATAAATAAACAGAAAACCTAGCTGACTTAAAGGTAAAAGGTAGCGAGGTGAATCTGCTTTTAATATAAAAACATAAGATACAGTTCCGATAAAAGCTAACAATAAGGCATGTTTTAATTCCATCGCCTTTATATTCTTAATTGTATTTAT
>WFNC01000379.1 GCA_015488785.1 Flavobacteriales bacterium
CTATAGTAGAGCAAGACAGAAAGGCGATTTTTCTAATCATCTAAAAAAGAGAGAACACGGCAAGTTAGAAAAAGATAAAGAGCTACAAAAAAGGAAGTTTGAATATTTTGACAACATTGCAATTATAGGAGCTTTATTTGATAAAAAAGGAAAGGTAAGCACTAGAAAGAAAGTATCTTTTATTAACAAGTTGAAAGCAAAAGAATTGGCATTAGTCAATACGCATGACCCTATATTTATTACAGATAAGCCAAATCCATTAGCTAATAATGTAGCTTTAACAGGAGGTTTAGAAATGACACGTTTTAAATTGAATGCCGTAGATAGCTGGAGCGGAACGTTGAACAATAATATGGGAGGAGTTTTTAGCGCTGATACTTATTTACAAAAAATAAACGCAGGTTTAGGATTGGTTGTGGAATCTAAAAATTATAATAAAATTGGCGTTTACTCAACTGGAGTTGGATTGGTTTACGCTCAAAGAATAGCCATAAGTGAAAACAAATCGTTAAGTTTAGGAGCGAAGTATAATCATATTTTGACAACCTTTAATACTGAAAAGTTAAATGGTAAAGATGGAGGGTCTGAAGTCGAATTGGAACAAAATAATTCATTTTTAATTACAAATAGCCAACAGAATATTTCGAATAATGAGCAGAATAATTTATCTTTCGGAGCGTGGTATGACGGAGGTTATTTTTATGGAGGAATTAATGTAGAAAACCTCAAAATTAAAAAAAGTGAAAATAATAATGCAAATCAGTTTGTAGAATATATAAATCCTGTTAAATTCGCAGTACAGTTGGCTACAGATTATAGAAAGAATGCATATTCGACTTTAATTATTTCTCCACAGTTGAACTATCGTTACCAGCGTAACAAGAGTGAGGTTTGGATGGGGAGTACATTGAAATATAAGAACTTACTAACAGGAATAGGAGGTTCGACGAGTAAGAGCTTTAAAATGAATATTGGAGTTCAAGGAGATAAAATGAGATTGATTTATGGATTTAATTATGCAAGATCAGTTACTGAAAGTAAATTTTATGGAACGCATGATATTTCTTTTAGATATATTTTGAGGTCGAAAAACAATTGTAAAAAAAAATAATACTTAAATAGTATGAAAATATATAAACAAATATCAATAGTAGTAATAGCTTTAATGTTATTATTAGGGTTGTCTAAAAATACTTTTGGTCAGGATCCTGAGTTTACTCAGTTTTATTCTAACCCGCTTTATCTGAATCCAGCTTTTGCAGGGTCTAAAGTTTGTCCACGTGTGGCAATGAATTTTAGAAATCAATGGGCTAATTTATCGGGGAGTTTTAAGACAGGAAGCGCATCTTATGACCAAATGGTACAAAGTATGTCTGGAGGACTTGGATTGTTAGTATTGACAGATAATGCCGCCAATACATTAAAAACAACGAGAGTGAGTGGAATGTATGCTTACAATCAAGCTGTTACTCGTAAGTTTTCTGTTAATTTTGGTTTAGAAGCTGCATTTTTTCAAAAATCTATTGATTGGGACAAGCTTACTTTTGGTGATATGATTGACCGAAGAAGAGGATTTGTTTACCAAACAAACGACATTAGAAGAGAAGGAGCTGTAACAGGAATTGATTTTTCTGCGGGAGTTGTTGGATATACCGAGAATTTCTTTTTTGGATTTGCAGCACACCACATTAATACACCTCAAGAATCTTTAATAAAAGATGACAGTAAATTACCAATGAAATTAACAGGACATGCAGGTGCTGTAATTCCAATTGGAGGAGGAGGTAAATATAATGCTTCAGATGCTTCTATTTCTCCTAATATATTGTTTAGACAACAAGGAACATTTACTCAATTGAATATGGGAGTTTATATTAAAAAAGGACCTTTAACAGGTGGTATTTGGTATAGAAATGGAGATGCATTTATTACTTCTTTAGGAATTGAAACAGATGTGTTCAAAATTGGATATTCTTATGATGTTACTGTTTCTAAACTGTCTTTAGCTTCTGGTGGTTCTCATGAATTGTCTTTAGGGCTTAACTTTAAATGTCGTCCTAAGAAAAAGAAATTTAGAACAATATCTTGTCCTTCTTTTTAAGAACAGAAGTGTGAAATATTTTTAAAAGAGTTGATGGTTAGCCATCAACTCTTTTTTTTTGATTGGAAAAGACTTTTAATTCAAAAAAATAGAAATTAACTGTACCATTTTATTAATTTTGAGTTCTATAAGAAAAACAGAAAAACTATGAATGAATTTTTAGAAATATTAAAACTTGCAATACCTTCATTGTTAGTTTTTGGAGTGGTCTATTTTATGTTGAAACAATTTTTGAATAGAGAGTTAGAAATTAAAAATCAACAATTGGAATTGCAAAAGGAAGAATTTAAACAGCAATCTCGAAAAGAGTTTATCCCATTGAAAAATCAAGCTTATGAAAGAGCTATTTTGTATGTAGAAAGAATAGATCCAAATAATTTAATAATAAGATTGCATAGACCTGGAATGAGTTCGGCACAACTACATAGCTTATTGTTGAAAACAATTAGAGAAGAATATAATCACAATATGGTTCAGCAGTTATATGTATCGAAGCAAAGTTGGGATAAGTTGAAACAAGCTAAAGAAGAAACGGTAAAGATTCTAAACATGGCTCAAAATCAAATGAAAGAAGATGCTACAGGGATAGAATTGGGAGCGGTTGTTTTTGAAATTGTATCTAAACTAGATAAAATACCAACAACCACAGCTGTAGATTATATGAAAACTGAGTTTCAAAAAAGTATCCGATAATGAAATTAGAATTTAATACACCAAGTTATAATTACTATTCAAACAGTGAAACAAACGCTTTGGTTGCAGTTGAAAGAACATTGTCGAAGGCGATAGGAAAAGCGTTTAAGAAATACAAAAAAGCAAGTTTAATTCCAGCGACTGAAATTGTGGTTGGTTATAATTTTGTATTGGATGAGGAATATAAAACGCTCAAAATTGATTTTGAAGAAGAATTAACTTTTAAAATCAAAAATTTAGAAAAAGCGGATATTTCGAAATGAGGATTGACTTGTAAAATGTACGAGGTGTAAGGAACAAAGTTTTTAATTTGAAGTGTTTATTTTTTAGTATAATTATTTTTGTTAAACCTTGATATTCTACAGATTTTGATGCTGGTATCAATTTAGTTTTTCGTAAAAAGGATAAGTTTTTTGTGTTTAATGAATTTAGAATCAAAAACAACATTGTACATAATATATTGTAC